>DASTYR010000140.1:0-5039 GCA_035764795.1 Solirubrobacterales bacterium
CCGTCGCGGCGGCGGTGCAGCGCTTCCTCCAGTCCCGAGATCTCCTGGGCGGCGAAGGGAGGGAGGGCGACTACGGGTTCCTCTGCACCGGCGACGTCGACTCGTTCAGGGGCGTTGGCAGCCGCTTCCTGCAGATGCCGCTGGGGCAGGTGGAGGCGATCGAGGTGCCGCTGTACCGCAATTCCTGACAGAGGACTGAGAGAAATAGGCACATCTTGCGCACCACGCGTGCGTCGCGGTCCTGAACGATCCACTCCGTTTATGTCTGGCAATACCGTCTATACTCAATCTGTGGCCAAGGTGATGATCTCCATGCCAGATGACCTTCTCGAGCGGCTTGACGTCCAGGCGCGAGCGAATCGCGAGACCCGCAGCGGCTTCCTGCGCCGGCTCGCCGAGCGCGAGCTCGAGACCGCCCAGGTGAGAGAGCGTGACGAGATCGAAGCGCTCCTTGACAAGGCCACCGTGCGCGGGGGGATGGGCGGCGACGCCGCCCGCCTGATCCGCGAAGACCGCGAATCGCACTGAGATGCAGTTGGTCGATGCGAGCGTCTGGGTCGCGATCGCGGACCCCGGCGACAGGTTCCATTCAGATGCACGGAGGATCGTCGCCGACCTGCGCCGGCCGCTCGCCGCGCTGGACCTAACGCTTTATGAGGTTGCCAACGTGATGGGTGCCAAGAAGAGACAAGCCGCAGAGGGGCGTGTCCTGCTGAGGTTGATCAGGCGGCGCTGTCGCGAAAGCCTCATGCTGGCAGACCTCGACCTACTGGAAGACGCCCTCGAAATCGCCGCCGAGCATGGCCTCACCGCTTACGACGCCGCCTACGTTGCCGCCGCCCGGCGCCACCGCTGCACGCTGGTCAGTTGCGACGTCGCCGACCTCGTCTCCAAGGGCCTTGCGGTTACCCCGGACGACGCCGACTACCCTTAAACGGGATGAGCGTCCTCGAGCAGGTACAGGCAGACGTGCGCACGGCGATGAAAGCCGGCGAGCGTGAGCGCGCCTCGGCGCTGCGCATGATCGTCGACTCGCTGCAGCAGGACGCGAAGCTGGGCAAGGGCGACGAGGTCGCCGTGCTGCAGCGCGAGCGCAAGAAGCGGCTGGAGGCAGCCGAGGCCTACGCCGAGGCGGGGCGCGAGGAGCAGGCGGCGAGCGAGCGCTTCGAGGCCGATCTCGTCCAGGGCTACCTGCCGGCGCAGCTCTCCGACGAGGAGCTGGCAGAGCTGGTCGAGGCAGCGATCGCCGAGACGGGGGCGAGCGAGCAAAAGCAGATGGGCCAGGTGATGTCGGCGCTGATGCCCAAGGTCGGTGGCCGCGCCGATGGCAAGCGCGCCAGCGCGGCGGTGCGTGAGAAGCTTGGCGCGTAGGCAGGTCACGCTCGACAACACGGTCGCCGCCGAGCTGGCGGGCTCCGAGGATGCGGTCCTGCGGGCACTGCGCGGCCGCCTCGACTGCGATTTCCACCTGCGGGGCAACGTGCTCACGCTGGACGGCGACTCCGACGACGTGCAGACGGCGGCCACCGTCGTCGACGAGCTGGTCGACCTGATCGAGCAGGGGCACGAGGTGGCGCCGGGGACGATCGAGGCGGTGACCGGCGCCCTCGACGCGCACGAGAGCCCGGCGCGGATTCTCGAGGACGTCGTCTGGCGGCATCGCAACACCAAGGTGGCGCCGAAGACGCTCAACCAGAAACGCTACGTCGACTCGATCCGCAACCACACGATCACCTTCGGGATCGGGCCGGCCGGCACCGGAAAGACCTTCCTCGCGGTCGCGATGGCGGCTCACGCGCTCGCCGAGAACGAGGTGCAGCGGATCATCCTCACCCGGCCCGCGGTCGAGGCCGGCGAGCGGCTTGGCTTCCTGCCGGGCGACATTCAGGCCAAGGTCGACCCCTACCTGCGGCCCCTCTTCGATGCCCTCTACGACATGCTCGACCCCGACCGCGTCAACGGCTACTTCGAGCGCGGGGTGATCGAGGTCGCGCCGCTTGCCTTCATGCGCGGCCGTACGCTCAACGACTCCTTCGTGATCCTCGACGAGGCGCAGAACACCAGCCCCGAGCAGATGAAGATGTTCCTGACGCGGCTCGGCTTCAACTCGCGCATGGTCGTGACCGGTGACGTCACCCAGATCGACCTGCCGGCCGATCAGCGCTCCGGCCTGGTCGTCGTGCGCGACATCCTCAGCGAGGTCCAGGACATCTCCTTCGTCCGCTTCGGGGGCGAGGACGTTGTCCGCCACAAGCTGGTTCAGCGGATCGTCGCCGCCTACGGCGAGCACGCCGAGCGGACGAAAGACAACCCGCCGGCGGCGGATGGCAGCTGACCTCAGCGACGTTCCCGACCAGTTGAGGGGTGCGGTCGAGGCGGCGCTGGCGGCGGCGACGGTAGAGGACGGCCATCTCGGGGTCGAGCTGGTGAGCGCCGAACGCATCCGCGAGCTGAACCGCGATCACCGCGGGGTGGACGCCCCCACGGACGTGCTTGCTTTCCCGGTCGACGGCGCCGGTCCCAGCGCCGGCCCGCGCGAGCTGGGGGACGTGGCGATCTGCCCCGAGCACTGCTCGAACGTCACGGAGGCGGCGGTCCATGGCGTCCTCCACCTTTGTGGCTACGACCACGAGGTGGATGACGGCGAGATGCTGTCGATTCAGGCCGAGGTCATGGAGCGGCTGGCATGACGCGCGCCGGCTTCGTCGGCCTTGCCGGTCGCCCCAACGTCGGCAAGTCGACCCTGGTCAACCGGATCGTCGGCAACCGGGTGGCGATCGTCTCGATGCGGCCGCAGACGACGCGGCGGGCGATCCGCGGCATCGCGACCGACCTCGAGCGCGAGCGCCAGCTCGTCCTCATAGACCTGCCCGGCGTGCAGCGGCCCCGCGACGTGCTGACCGAGCGCATGCAGCACCGGGTCGAACGAGAGCTGGCCGACTCCGACGTCGCCCTGCTGGTCGTCAACGGCGAGGACGGGATCGGGCCGGGGGACCGTTTCATCGCCGGCGCCCTGCTCCATGCCGGATCCGAGGCGCCGACGATATGCGCGGTCAACAAGGCCGACCGAACCGGCCCGAACGAGCTGGTTCCGGTCCTTGTCGCGGCGGCCGAGCTTCCCGGCGTCGACGAGGTCTTCCCGATCAGCGCCAAGACCGGCGAGGGAGTCGAGGCGCTGGTCGAGCGGCTCGGCGAGCTCGTTCCCGAGGGGCCCTACATGTATCCGCCCGACGACCGCAGCGATCAGTCGAACGAGGTCCTGCTGGCCGAGCTGATCCGCGAGCAGGTGCTGAACCGCACCCGCGACGAGATCCCGCACTCGGTCGAGGTGCAGGTGAAGGAGATCGCCGAGCGCGACGACGGGCTCACCGTCGTCGCCGCCGAGGTCTGGGCCGAGACCGAGTCGCAGAAGGGCATCCTGATCGGCCGTGGCGGCGCCAAGATCGGCGAGATCGGCACTGCCGCCCGCCGCTCCCTGGAGGCGGAGCTGGGCGCCAAGGTGCACCTCGACCTCCAAGTCCGCGTCCGCCGCCGCTGGCGGCGCGACGAGGGGCTCTTGGACCGGCTCGGTATCGAATAGGCCGGAACGGGCCGCTACCCGCGAGGGTGGCTGATCCTGTGCCGGTCCGCATCCGGGCCGCTCAAAAGGTCGGACTTGTTCCCGTGCCGGACGTAGAGTTCGTCGCCGTTCAGGTAGAACCACTCGTGGGCGCTCGGCTCCACCACGACCTGGCAGAGGACGCGTTCGCGGACGACGCGCCGGTTGATCGTGATGTGCGGATCCGGGTTGGGCGCGATCCGGGTCTGGATTATTTCGCGCAGGCGCCTCTCGAAGGCGTCCCAGCCCCCCTCGATGTAGTCGACTTCGACACCCACGCAGTAATAGGAGCCGACGACCGGAACCGCGCCCAGCTGCGCCATCACGCTGGCTTCTTTGAAGTGCGTCGACTCGAGTGCGCCGATGATCAGGCGCCCGCCCTCGCTGTTGAGGAAGGCCGTGATCGTCTTCAGCACGCTGTGGATGACTTTCGGGTGCTCCCAGTTCGGTTTGTGATCGCCTTCGATGAGTCGTTTCAGGTCGAGGAACGCAGAGCCTTTCACCTCGAGCTTGGCCGACTCCTCTGAGCGCAGGAGGTCTTCGACCGACATGTCGGCCACGAGGTCGTCGACGCTCGTCGTGTCGCTGTGGAGTAACCGGTCCTGCCGTATGAGCGGCGTGTCGAACGCGGCCAGATGGGTGTAGGTGCGGGCGACGAAGTCGGCGTTGAGTTCGTCGTTCAGCTTGTTGACGAAGTATTCGCCGATCAGGTGGAACTTGTCGAATTCGACGCGGCCCATGATCAGGAATCTGCCGAAGCCGTCGCCAGCGTAGAGCGAGCGCTCCGAAATCCCCTTCGGCGCATTGTCGAGGATGGAGATGAGTCTCTCCTGCAGCCGTACCTTGACCGGCAGGGAGTTCGCCTCGGTGAGTGAGGTGACGACGAGGACGAACTTCAGGCCCTTCGAATGCTCTGCGTCGCCGATGAGCTTGGCGCCCCGGTATTTCTTGACCAGGACGGGATGGAGCTCAGGGCGCTCCTGAACGTCGCGAATGCCGTCGTCGGTGAGGATCTGCGCTGGGTCGTCGACGTTCGGATCTTCCAGCGGACGGCCTTCTCCCCAGACCCAGTGGCGCACGGTTCTCGAGACGACGAACGCGTCGCACAGCCGAAGGTTCGCCTTCCCCAGGTTGGAGATCAGGCTGTCCTGGACGTCATCGTAGCTTTCGCTGTCGGGTACCCAGGCGCGCAGCAGCAGGTCGTGTATGCCGATCAGCTCGTAGCACGTGTACGAGCGGATGTCGTGGTCCTCGAGGGTCTTTTCGAGGCCCGCTGTGATCTCTTCTCGATCGTAGGTCGGAAAGAAGCCCATGCGCCAGAAATAGAGGCGCTCGTGCGCCCACTTCTGGTGGACCAGTGGATGCCAGACGAGGTACACGCGGGCTGCCCTCTACGTCTCGGATGTGGCTTTGGGGGGCAGGGGCTCGTATCCGAGCCGCC
>DASTYR010000141.1:0-5708 GCA_035764795.1 Solirubrobacterales bacterium
CGTCGTCTTCTCGCTCATCGCGCTCCTTTCTCTCTGCACCCAGGTTACGCAGGGGCGCGCGGCAACCGACGGCGGGGCGAGCGCGAGTGGGTTGGTCGCACCCTCCAAAGCCTGCTCGGGGCAGCATGACGCGACGCTGCCCAACCGCGCCCAGGAGCGCACAATGCGCTGCCTGGTGGACTTTGCCCGCGAGCCTGACCAGTGCGCACTTACCCACCCATAGTGGGTGGCTAAGTGCGCGCACGTCCCGGCGAGAGCAGCGCCCTGCCGCGGGTCGAGATCGCCAGCGCGATCGTCGCCATCGCCACCAGAGCGATCGCAGCCGAGAAGAAGAAGGCGGCTTCGTAGCCGGCGAGGGCGGCGACGACGCCCGCCATTGGGGCGCCGAACCCGATTCCGGCGTCGAAGAAGGCGGTGAAGGTGCCGAGCGCCGCGCCGCGGCGGTTCTCGGAAACGCGGCCGACGACGATCACCGAGAGCGAGGGATAGAGGAGCGAGAAGGCGGCGCCCATCGTCAGCGCGCCCGCGATCGCGACACCGAGGCTGTCGGCGAACCCCATGACCGCCAGGCCGACCGCCTCGCCGGCCGCCGCGACCACCGCCACGCGCGTCGGGCCGACCCGGTCCGGCAGGTCGCCGCCGATTAGTCGCGTCAGCACCACCATCGTCGCGAAGGCGCCGAAGACAGTGGCGCCGTGGCCGATGCCGCGCGCGTCGAGGTGGAGGACGACGAAGGAGGCGACGGTCGCGTAGCCGAGCGAGGCCAGCGCCAGCGCCGCGCCCGGCCGCACCGCCTCACGCGCGATCAGCGGGTGCCGTTCGCTCGTCGCGCTCGGCCGGAACGGATCCGGCAGGCGCAGCGCGATCAGCGCTCCGACCAGGGGCGCGGCGCCGGCGAACAGCCAGACGGCGGTGTAACCGGAGGTTTGAAGGAGCAGCTCGCCGAGCAGCGGCCCGATGCTGAGGCCCGACCAGACGGCGAGGCCGTAGAGGCCGATCACCCGCGCCCGTCGCTCCGGCGGGGCGATGTCGACGATCCAGGCCGAACCGGCGGTGAAGACGGCCCCCTCGCCGGCTCCCAACAGCAACCGCGCTGCGATCAGGCCCGGCACGCCGAGCGGCAGCAGGTAGAGGAAGCCGGCGGCAGCGACTACCGCCGAGCCGAGCAGCACCGCCGGCTTGCGCCCGCGGCGGTCGGCGAAGCGGCCGGCGAACGGCCGCAGCAGCAGGCCGGTGACCGCGTAGGAGCCGATCACCACGCCGACCGCGACGTTGCCGGCGTCGAGCGGCCCATGCACGTAGCGGGGCAGGACCGGGAGCACGGCGCCGACCGCCACTAGTCCGGCGAAGGTGACCGCGAAGACCCCGGCGAAGGCGGCGCCGGGCCGGTGCGGGCGGCCCGCGACCAAGGATGCGCTCGCGCTCATCGCAGCAACGCCGGCAGATCGTCAATCACATGGTCGGGCGGCGGCACCGCCGCTTCGGCCTCCGCTCGCGTGGTGGCCCCCGTGAGGACGAGCACGGTGACGAGGCCGGCCCGCCTACCACCCTCGATGTCGGACGAGATGCGGTCGCCGACGATCGCCACCCGGCGGGCATCGGGGATCAACGCGCTGGCTTGGTCGAATAGGTGGCGCTCCGGCTTGCCGCCGGTCGTCGCACGCTTGCCGGACGCGGTCTCGACGGCGGCGAGGGTCGCGCCGGTTCCGGGCCAGGCGCCGCCGGGCATCGGCAGGGTCGGATCGCGGCTAGTCCCGAAGAGGATCGCGCCGGCCTGCAGAGCGCGGGTCGCGGCCAGCAGCTCCGCGTAGTCGAACTCGCGATGGGCGGAGACGATCACGGCGTCCGCGGCCTGTACGTCCTCTCCCTCGAGCAGCTCCAGCCCGGCTGCCGCGACCGTTTCTTTGAAGCCCGGCGCGCCTATGACGAAGGCGGTTCCGCCGGGACCGATCCGCTCCGCCGCCAGCCGCGCAGTCACCGCTCCTCCGGTCAGAACCCGGTCGGCTGCTGCGGCGATGCCGGCCTCTCGCAGACGAGCTGCGTACTCGGAGGGCTGCTTCACCGAGTTGTTGGTGACGAAGACGACGTCCTTGCCGTCCGCGAGCAAGGCCGAGAGCGTCTCGACGGCTCCAGGGACCATCTTGCGCCCTATCCAGACGACGCCGTCGAGGTCGACCAGGAACCCGTCGAGTGCGTCGGCCAGCGCCATCGGCGGCACGATACGGTGCCGCTGATGAGCGAGCTGAACGGCCAGGTCGTCGAGGCCCGCGACGTCTCGCGTCGCTACGGCGAGGGGGCCGCGGCAGTCGACGCATTGGTCGACGTCAGCACCGGCTTTGATCGCGGCCGCTTCACCGCGATCATGGGTCCCTCTGGCTCCGGCAAGTCGACCCTGATGCACATCCTCGCCGGGCTCGACAAGCCCACTGGAGGCACCGTGGTGCTCGACGGCGAGGAGATCACCGACCTAGACGACGGCGAGCTGACCCGGCTGCGCCGCGACAAGCTCGGCTTCGTCTTCCAGTTCTTCAATCTGCTGCCGGTCCTCACCGCCGAGGAGAACCTGGTGCTGCCGCTCTCGATCGCCGGCCGCAAGCCCGACCGCGAGTGGCTCGAGCAGCTGATCCGCACGGTCGGCCTCGAGGAGCGCCGCACCCACCGGCCCTCGGAGCTGTCGGGCGGCCAGCAGCAGCGCGTCGCCGTCGCTCGCGCCCTGGTCTCCAAACCGGCCGTCGTCTTCGCCGACGAGCCGACCGGCAACCTCGACACGAAGGCGAGCGCCGACGTTCTGCGGCTGCTGCGCCAGGCTGTCGACGAGTTCGGCCAGACGGTGATCATGGTCACCCACGACCCTGCCGCCGCCTCGCACGCCGACCGCCTCATCACCCTGCGCGACGGCCGGATCGTCCACGATGCCGCACCCGGCTCGACCGACGAGGTCATCGAGCTGATGAAGCGGGTCGACTAGCCGGCTTGACCGGCCTCGCGGTCAAGAGCCTCTGGGCCCGCAAGGTGCGGGCGCTGACGACGACGCTGGCGGTGGTGATCGGCGTCGCCTTCGTCGCCGGCACCTACATCCTCACCGATACGACCTTCGCCGCCTTCGATGAAATCTTCGAGGACTCGTTGGCGAAGACCGACGTGGTCATCACCGCCCGCGACGAGGTGCGCCAGGAAACGGGCGAGGTGCCGAGCTTCGAGGCAGCGCTGTTACCGAAGGTGAAGCGAGTCCCGGGTGCCCGGATCGCCGTCGGCCAGATCTTCACCCCGGGCGCCTTCTTCGACTCGCGCAACGAGCAGATCGGCAACGAATTCGCGCCGAAGTTCATCACCTCCGTGCTGCCCCCGGCGCTGGAAACGCAGGACTACGTCGACGGCCGGCCGCCCCGCAGCGCGGCCCAGGTCTCGCTTGACGAATCGGCGGCCGAGGAGGCGGGTCTCGGGCTCGGTGACAAGCTGCGGCTGGCTTCGGTCGAACGGGTGAGGGCCTACCGCATCGTCGGCCTCACCAAGCTGGGCGAAGCCTCTTGGGGCGGCGCCAGCATTGCCGGGTTGACCCTCCCCGAGGCCCAGCGGATCACCGGCAAGCGGGGCGAATTCGACCAGATCCTCGTCGCCGCCGACCAGGGGGTCTCCGAAGAGACGCTGAAGCGTCGCGTGCAAGAGGTCGCTCCCCCCAACGTGCTGGTCGAGACGGCCAAGGAGAACGCGGAACGAAACTCCAACCAGATCCGCGACGACCTCGGCTTCCTGCGCATCGCCCTCCTGGTCTTCGCCTTCGTCGCCCTCTTCGTCGGCGCCTTCCTGATCTTCAACACGTTCTCGATCACCGTCGCCCAGCGGATCAAGGAGTTCGGCATGCTGCGCACGCTCGGCGCCGGCCGCCGTCAGATCCTCGCCGCGGTCGTCGTCGAGGCGCTGGCGATCGGCTTGCTCGGCGCCCTGCTCGGCCTCGCCGGCGGCTACGCGATCGCCAAGGGACTGAACGCCCTCTTCGTCGCGATCGGGATCGACCTGCCGACCACCGCCCTGGTGACCAAGGACCGCACGATCGTCATCTCGCTGGCGATCGGCATCGGCGTCACCCTCGTCTCCTCCTTCGTGCCCGCGCTGCGCGCCACGCGCGTGCCGCCGATCGCCGCGCTGCAGAGCCTCGAGCTGCCGCGCAGCCGGCGCCGTGGTCTCGTCAACGCGGCGTTGGCGCTCCTCCTCGGGCTGGCCGGCTTGGCGATGGTCGTCGCCGGCCTCTTCGGCGGCGCCGACGGCGGCAGTGCAGCCGGCCTCATCGGCGCCGGCGCGGTCGCCGTGCTGCTTGGGGTCTCGCTCTTCAGCCCCCGACTCGTGCGGCCGCTGGCTTCGCTGACCGGACGTCCGCTGGAGCTCGTGCGTCGGCTCATCGGACGGCTGGCGCGGGAGAACACGCAGCGTAACCCGGCCCGCACGGCGGTGACCGCGGCGGCGCTGATGATCGGCCTCGCCGTCGTTGCCTTCGTCACGGTCTTCGCGGCCGGGATCAAGAGCTCGATCGCGACCGCCGTCGACGAGAGCTTCCAGGGCGATCTCGTGCTGCAGAACACCAACGGGTTCTCGCCGATCTCGCCACGGGCGGCCGAGCTCGCCCGCCAGGTCCCGGGGGTGGAGCTGGTCTCGACGATGCGCGCCACCCAGGCAAAGCTCCTGGGCGGCGACGGCGGCAAATTGCGGGTTTCGGCACCCGATCGCGAAGCCGGGGAGGTGCTGAGCATCGAGTGGACGGAGGGCGGACCGGCGACGCTGCGCGATCTGACCGACAGCCAGGTGATCGTCGACAAGTCGTTTGCCTCCGGGAACGGCTTCGAACGGGGCGATCGGGTGCGGCTGCTGACCCAGATCGGGGCCAAGCCCAGCCTCGAGGTCGTCGGCGAGTTCGAAGACAAGGCCGAACTGTTTGGCAACGCGATCGTCACCCAGCGGCTGATGGGGACCGCCTTCGACCAGACCGACGACGTGATCGACTTCGTCGAGCTGGCGGCGGACGTGTCTCCCGCCGCCGTCCAGGAACGACTGGCTGACGCGATGAAACGCGAGTTCCCGGTCGTCGAGGTGCGCAACCAGCAGGAGCTGAAGGAAAACCAGGAAGAACAGATCAACCAGCTGCTGGGATTGATCTACGCCTTGCTCGCACTGGCTGTGATCGTCTCGCTATTCGGCATCGCCAACACGCTGGCGCTCTCGATCCACGAGCGCACGCGGGAGCTGGGGATGCTGCGGGCGATCGGGATGTCGCGGCGGCAGGTGCGGACGATGATCCGCTACGAGGCCGTGATCACGGCCCTGATCGGGGCGCTCCTCGGGATGGTCATCGGGGTGATCTTCGCGGCCCTGATCTCACGTCCGCTCGAGGACGAAGGCTTCGCCCTCTCCTACCCGCTCGGGCAGCTCGCCCTCCTGCTCGTCTTCTCGGCGCTGGCGGGGGTCCTTGCCGCGATCCCACCGGCTCGTCGCGCCTCGCGCCTCGACGTGCTGGAATCGCTCCACTATGAGTAGCGCCGCCAAGCGAGGCCTGCCGCCGGGGCCGCCGTTGCCAACCGCGGTCCAGACCGCGATCTGGTCGCGCCAGGCCCGCCGCTATCTCTACGCCTGCCAAGACCGCTACGGCGACATCTTCACCCTGCGCATCGCCTACGAAGGCGACTGGGTGATGCTGGCCGATCCGGAGGCCGTCAAGC
>DASTYR010000142.1:0-3235 GCA_035764795.1 Solirubrobacterales bacterium
GGTGGAACTCACGGAACGACCGCGCCAGGACCCGCGCATAGGCAACGTAATTCCTCGCGACGATCGTGCAGATGTTCACCCAGCCGCCCCTTCCTTGATCCGGCGATGGCACTCGCGCTGCTCGAGGATGGGCCCCGGGGCTGGCCGGCTGCCCTCCAGCATGCGCCGGGAGTCTAGCTGTGCCGGAATCAGTCCGAGACGCCCTCGATGCCGACCGGCCGCTTGCGGTTCAGGGTTTCCTCGGCCAGTCGCGTCGCGTCGACGTCGAGGCGCGGGACACGAGCGACGAAGCGCTCCGCGCCCTGGACCAGCACCGCCTCCGCGCCCACGCGCTGGACGTAGTCGGCGTCCCAGCCGAAAGGGATCCAGATGAAGTGAACCTCGCGGAAGGTCTGTGCCATGAACCACGAAACGCCCTGGTAGTGAGCGGCGCCGAAGCCAAAGGAATCGCCGAAGACGACCGCGACGCGCTGGTCCGGCGCTCGCTCGTTGTGGAAGACGCGCCGCGTTCCGATATGTCCGTCGACGGCCGCGATCTCCGCGCGGTTGTCCTCGACGATGCGGGCGTCGTGGAGCGAGCCGGGCTCGCTGACGATGGCGACGATCTGTGGGTCGAACTTGGCTCCAAGGTCGCCGGCCACCGGGTAGGAGCGCATCTCGAGCCCGCTCAGGTCGGGTGGATCCTGCACCTCCAGCGCCGCCAGGACCGAGGAGAAGAGCAGCTCGTTGCCGCGGAAGGTGAGGTGGGTGTCGGTCCTCATATAGACCTCTTCACCGGAGCGCGCCGCGGCCCGGAGCTCGGCCAGCGGATAGGCGATCGCGAGGTCGGGCTCCTCGAGCAAGCGCTCGACAGGGCGCCGGCCCACCCGTCGCAGCTCCTCCGGATAGTGCTCCTCGTAGACGGCGAGCTTGTCGGGAACCACCAGCAGCGCGGTGGCGGCGCCGAGCGAGCGCGACTCCTCGTCACGGTGGTGGAGAACTCCCTTCCACTCGTCCAGCCAGCCGCGCTTCATCTCGACCGCACCGACGTACTGGTCGAGGTTGGCGTTCGTGCCGCCGCAGAGGAACAGCCAGCCGTCGCGTCCGACGATCGCAACGTCGTCGGCGGAGCGCGTTCCGGGGGGGAGCCCCCAGGGAGCGAGATCGGGATGGAAGACGTTGACGACCGTCTTGCCGCGCGAGGCGTTGAGCCCCCGTTGTTGCAGGCGGGCGGTGTACTCGTCCGAGTCGAGGGCGACGCGCAACAGCCCGTCGAGGTCGGGCGCGCCGCTGAGCTGGGCCGTTACCTCCTCCTCGCTCGGCTCGCGCTCGAGCACCTGCCGGTATACCGAGACGATCTGGTCGCGGGTGAGCATGCCGCTCAGAGGTCCTCGGCGATCCGCGGCGCCTCGCGGTTGAAGACCCAGATCGCGAAGGCGCAGAGGCCGACGAAAATGGCGATGGCCGGGAGCAGGTTGAGGACGCCTCCAGCGGCCTCGACGGCGGTCGGAGCCTGTGGTTCGGCCAGGACCCAGACCCGCACCTGCTGGAAGATCACCGCCAGTGGGTTGACCATCAGCAGGTGTTCGATAGTCGGGTCGTCGAACATCGTGACGGGATAGAGGATCGGCGTTCCGTAGAAGAGCACCTGCGCCACCACCGTCCAGATGATCGCGACGTCGCGGAAGCGCACGTAGAGCACCGAGAGTGCGCTGCTCACGCCCGCCGTCAGGGTGAAGAGGACGAGGAAGGCCACCGGCAGCAGCAGCCAGGTCCAGGTCGGGTCGACGCCGAAGGCGAAGACGAAGGCGAAGACGACGACGAAGTTGAGGCAGAGGTTGAAGGCGGCCGTGAGAACGGTCGCCAGCGGGATGACCAGGCGGGGGAACTGGGTCTTGCGGACGACACCCTCCTGGTTGACGACCGAGGTGACCGATTCCGTCGTCGCTTCCTGAAAGAAGCCATAGAGGACGATGCCGAGCAGCAGCATTACGGGGTAGTACTCCACTTGGTCGGCGCCGATTTTGAAGACCCGCGTGAAGACGAAGAGGAGCACGCCGAACAGCATCAATGGCCTGATCAGGGACCAGAGGTAGCCGAACACCGTGCCGAAGTACACACGCTTGAACTCGGTCACCGACATCAACCAGAGCAGGTCGAAGAAGCGCTGCCGCCCTCCGCCGAGGGCGGAGGGGCCGCGCACCTCCTGCAGGGCGGGGGCCGCGACGTCGCTCACGTGCGCGCGCCTTCGATCGCGGTCGTGGTCGTCTCCTGGGGCAGCGAGACCAACCCCTTGTCGGCGGGTCCCCCGAAGACGACGAAATCGGTCGCGGCGGCGACGTCAAGCGCCACGCCCCCTTCCAGGAGGCGGTTGATCCCGCAGTGCACGAAGTAGTGGCCGGCCCCGAGCATGTTGTCGACCGTGGTCTCGACGCGAAGGCGCTCACCGGCCTTGATCGGCGGAGGCGGATCGCCGCCGATCGGCGCCCGCAGCTGGCAGACGCCGACTCCGTCCCCGTTGACGATCAGGTGGCCGACGGCGAGCGCGGCAAAGTCCTGCCTCGCTTCGATCTCGATCTGGATTCGGATCTTCTCTCCGTGCTCGACCGAGCTGGCGCGCTCGCCGCCCGCATCGACGATCCGAGCGTCGAGCATCCTCACCGGCGCGTCCTCGCCTCCTTCGGTGGTGGAGGTGCCGATCGTCGCGGCCCCCGCGAAGTTGAGGCGCAGGTACCTTCGTCCAACCTCCTCGGGCTCGCCGAGGTGGGCGATCTTGCCGTCGCCGATCAGCATCGCGCGATCGCAGTACTCCTCGACCGTCGCCATCTCATGGGTGACGAGGACGACCGTCTTGCCCGCGGCCTTCATCTCGCGGAAGGCGTCGGCGCACTTCTGCTGGAAGGCGGCGTCCCCGACGGCGAGCACCTCGTCGATCAGGAGGATGTCGGGATCGACCTGCATCATCAGCGAGAAGGCGAGCCGCACCATCATTCCCGAGGAGTAGTTCTTCAGCTTCAGGTCGACGAACTCGCCGAGTTCGGCGAACTCGATCACCGAGTCGAGCCGGTCGCGGGTTTCCTGCGGGGTCAGCCCCATCATCACGCCGTTGAGGACGACGTTTTCGCGAGCGGTGAGCTCAGGGTTGAAGCCCACCCCCAGCTCGATGAAGGGCGCCGGCCGGCCCGCCATGCGGATCGTCCCGGAGTCAGCGCGGTAGATGCTGGCGAGCAGCTTCAGGAGGGTGCTCTTGCCCGAG
>DASTYR010000143.1:0-6936 GCA_035764795.1 Solirubrobacterales bacterium
AACAAAGCGACCGACGAGGTCGCCCAGGCGATGGAGGACAACCTCGACGAGCTCAACACGATTTTCATGATGGCCAACTCGGGTGCGCGCGGATCGTTCAAACAGATCCGTCAGCTGGCCGGAATGCGCGGCCTGATGGCCAATCCGAAAGGCGAAATCATCGAGCGGCCGATCAAGGCCAACTTCATGGAGGGGCTCTCGGTCCTCGAGTACTTCATCTCGACCCACGGGGCGCGAAAGGGACTGGCGGACACGGCGCTGCGCACGGCCGACTCCGGCTACCTGACCCGGCGCCTGGTCGACGTCGCCCAGGACGTGATCGTCCGCGACGAGGACTGCAAGACCAAAGACCACATCGAGATGGCGCTGCGCAAGGACGACGGCTCGCTTAACGACAACCTGGTCGGGCGGATCGCGGCGAAGAAGTTCGAGACGAAGCGCGGTCGCGAACTGCTGAAGCGAAACCAGGAGATTGTCTTGACCGACGTCGAGGCGATCGCCGAGGCTTTCGGCGACGAGGAGGTCATGGTCCCCGTCCGCTCGACCCTCAAGTGCGAGGCCGACTCGGGCGTTTGCCGGGCCTGCTACGGAGTCGCACCGGCGACCGGGTTTATGGTGAACATCGGCGACGCGGTGGGGATCATCGCCGCCCAGTCGATCGGCGAGCCGGGCACCCAGCTGACCATGCGGACCTTCCACACCGGCGGCGTCGCCGGCCAGGACATCACCCAGGGCCTGCCGCGCATCGTCGAGCTCTTCGAGGCTCGCAAACCGAAGGGTCTGGCGCAGATGGCCGAGGCGGCCGGCAAGGTCGCGGTCGAAGAGACCGACAAAGCGCTGAAAGTGATCGTCACCGCCTCCGACGGCGAGGAGCACGCCTACAGCTTCCCGCCGCGCACGCGCCTGCACGTCAGCGACGGGGAGAAAGTCGAGGTCGGCCAGCAGCTCAACGAGGGCTCGCTCTACCCGGCCGACCTGCTGGCGATCCGCGGCCGCACCGACACCGAGCTCTACCTGGTGGCTGAGGTGCAGAAGGTCTACCGCGCCCAGGGCGTCGACATCAACGACAAGCACATCGAGCTGATCGCCCGCCAGATGCTGAAGAAGGTGCGGATCGAGTCGAAGGGCTCGACCAGCCTCCTGCCCGGCCAGCTCGAGGACCGCGGCAACCTCAAACGGCTCAACAAGCAGGTCAAGGAAGAGGGCGGCACGGCGGCCAAAGGCGAGGAGGTCATCCTCGGCATCACCAAGGCCTCGCTTGCCACCGAGTCCTTCCTCTCAGCCGCCTCCTTCCAGGAGACGACCAAGGTGCTCACCGACGCCGCTCTCGAGGGCAAACGGGACAAACTCGTCGGCCTCAAGGAGAACGTGATCATCGGCAAGCTGATCCCGGCCGCGACCGGCCTCAAGCACTACCGCACGCTGGCGGTAGAACCGGCCGTCGCGATCGAACCGCCGGTCGAGGACGACTTGCTCGACGAAGAAGAGCTGGCCGCCGAGCTCGGCACCGAAAACGGCGGCGAGGCGCCGGTCGAGAGCTTCGGGCCTTCGTTCGCGGAGGAGCTCGAGGAGCTGGCGCAGGAGATCGAGCAGACGGGCGAGGACAAAAGCAGCTCCTAGGGGTGGGAGGGGATGCGGTCCCCTCCTTTCCGCTGGGTTTTTCGCCGGTCGCGCAGCGTCTCTCGCTGGGTGGGCTGTGCGAAAAACCCCTCCCTCGCCGACACTGGCGCCTTGGCCGAGGGAAGCAGCACCACCCTTCCGGTGCGCTTTTTGTCCCCTATGCGTACAAAAGGCGCACCGGAAGAGATTTGCCCCCCGGGACGACAGACGGCCGGGGCGTGGGCCCCGGCCGTTTGCTGCCCCGATGACGCGGGTGGGCTAGTTGCTGCTGCCGCCGGTCAGGCAGTAGGCGTAGGCGGTGATGGTCGTGTCGTTGGCGGAGTTGCTGTGGGCGTACGCTGCCCAGCCGTTGCCGCTGCGGACGCTGCCGACCAAGGAGACGGAGTAGAGGCCGGCGAGGCCGCCGCCGCTGATCACGGTCGTGCCGGCCGGGCAGGTGGCGGTCACGACCGCGTTGGCGCCCGCTTTGATCGCGGCGCTATTGGTGATCTGGACGAGCGGGCCGAGCTCCGAGGAGCGGATCGCGCCGGCCTGGATCTCGCTCGAGCCGACCGAGTTGGGGCCGAGGTCGTTCTGGGTCAGCGACTGATCGGCAACCTCCGAGGAGGCGACCGAGTTCGCCGCGAGGTCGCCGGCGACGAGCGAGTCCGGAGCCACCTCGGGCGAGGCGACTGCGTTCTCGGCGATCTCGTCGGAGTTGACCGAGTCGGTGCCGAGGTCGTCGGCGGTGAGCGTGCCGTTCGCGACTTTGGCCGATTTGACGGCTTCGTCGCGGAGGTCGACGGTGCGGACCGTGCCGTCGACGATCTGCGCCGAGCGAACGGTGTTTTTGCCGATCGCGTAGGCGGAGCCGGTCAGCGCCAGGAACAGCGCCATGCAGCTGATGATCGTCGCGGGGGAGATGCGGAACTTGCTCTTGCTGGTCATCGGGGGCTCCTTTCGTTGGTTGTCAATCCCGATGAGCACAGCTTCGAATCGATCGCCCTTTCTCTCTACGCACCCAAGGGGTGAACTCGCTCACCCCTCCGCTGGCACGTCGCAGTAGATTTGGCCACGTGGCCAGCTCGGAGAAGGTCTGCATCGTCGGCGCCGGCAGCTCGGGGATGACCGCATGCCAGGTGCTCGGCGCCCGCGGCATTCCCTACGACTGCTTCGAGAAGGGCTCGCAGATCGGCGGCAACTGGCGCTACGGCAACGACAACGGGCTCTCCTCCGCATATCGCTCGCTGCACATCAACAGCTCACGCAGCCTGATGTCGTTCAAGGCGATGCCGATGCCCGACCACTATCCGGACTACCCGAGCCACGAGCACATCGCCGCCTACTTCGACGCTTTCGCCGAGCGCTTCGGCCTGCGCGAGCGGATTCGCTTCAACGCCGAGGTCGTCGACGTGGCCCCAGCCGGGGACGGCTGGGAGGTCACGGTCCAAGAGGCCGGCGGTGAGCGGGAGACGCACCGCTACAAGGCCGTCCTCGTCGCCAACGGGCATCACTGGGACCCGCGCTGGCCCGAGCCCCCGTTCCCCGGCGTCGACGCTTTTGAGGGCGAGCAGCTGCACGCTCACTACTACCGCGAGCCCGACGTGCTGGTCGGCAAGCGCGTGCTGGTGCTGGGGATCGGCAACTCGGCGGTCGACATCGCGGTCGAGTCCTCGCGCATCGCCGACGCGACCTTCCTGGCGATGCGCCGCAGCGCCTACATCCTGCCCAAGTACCTGGGTGGCAAGCCGATCGACGACGCGACGCCACCCTTCATCACCCGACTGCCGGTCGCCGTCCAGCGCTTCCTGATGGGGCGGATGCTGAAGCTGGCGATAGGAGAGATGACCGACTACGGCCTGCCCAAGCCCGACCACAAGCTGCTTGAGGCGCACCCGACCGTCTCCTCGGAGCTGCTCTCGCGGATCGGTCACGGTGACGTCGCCGTCAAGCCCAACATCGACCGCTTTGCCGGCGGCCGCACCGTCCGTTTCGCCGACGGCAGCGAGGAGGAGATCGACCTCGTCGTCTACTGCACCGGCTACAGGATCAGCTTCCCCTTCCTCGCCCCCGAGGTCTTCGAGGTGCGCGACAACCGGATGCCGCTCTACCACCGGGTCGTAGCGCCCGAGCGGCCCGGCCTCTACTTCATCGGCTTCATCCAACCGCTGGGGCCGATCATGCCGATCGCCGAGGCGCAGTCGGAATGGATCGCGGAGATGCTCGAGGGGAGGGCGGAGTTGCCCTCAGCCGCGGAGATGCGGACCGAGATCGCCGCCGACGAAAGGCGGATGCGAAAGCGCTACGTCGCCTCTAAGCGTCACACGATCCAGGTGGACTTCCACCCGTACCTGCGCGAGATCCGTCGCGAGCGTAAGCGGGGTGCGCAGCGGGCCGCCGCTCAACGCGGCGAGCGGGCCGGCGTCGCCGCGTAGCGGCGCCCGGACTGCCGTGCGGCCCACGCGGCCGGATCGGCAGCGGACGCCGCCGTCCGAAACCGCCGCCCGAGTCCTCGCCGCTGGTCTCCTGCTCCGGCGCCCGGCTCGCCCACCAGACCAGCCAGAGCGCGCCGAAGACCGGGATCTTCAGGACGACAAGCAGGAAGAAGATCGGGAGCCACCCCTCCATCGGGTCAGTGTAGACGCCGGCCCTACGCTGCGGAAGCGGTTCAGAGCCCTTCGGCCCAGGTGAGGAGGGCGTCGACGTGGGCCTCCTCGAGGCCGAGGTGCGGTTCGGTTGGGACCAGCAACGTCGGCTCGTCCCGACCCTCAGCCCACTCGTAGCAACTCGCGTCGAAGTTGTCGTCGATCCAGGCGAGGGCGCGACCCTGCGCATGCTCCTCGAGCGGCCCCAGCTTCCAGTGCGCGGCACCGGCGCGGACGCGACCGTCGAAGCCGACGTGCCCGCACTCCTCCAGCCCCAAGATCGAGGGCAGGTAGAAATTCGCTTTGTCCTCCCAGCCGCTCGCCCAGACCATCTCAAAGCGCCCACAGAGGCGCCGCAACCGCTCGCCGGCCGCAAGCGAGATGCAGTGCGGTACCCCGTCGACCAGCTCAAATCGGACCGCGCCACGCTCCGGCGGCTCCTCGAACCCGAAGAGCGAGATGACGCCATCCACATCGACAGCAAGAATCGGCTGGCTCATGCTCCAAAGCTAAAAGGAAGCCGCATGACGCAGGCTTAGGAAGTTCGCAGCGACGGCTGGAGGGAGGGGTCGGGTACCCCTCCGAACGGCTTGTACTTTTTCCGCGCTACCGACCTCGGACGGCCCGGTCGTGCGTTCGGAAAAAGTTGAGAGAGGAGGGGAACCTGACCCCTCCCGCACCTACCACCGATAATGCGCGAACGCCTTGTTCGCCTGCGCCATGCGGTAGATGTCGTCCTTGCGCTTCCAAGCGCTGCCCTGCTGCTGGATCGAGTCGAGGATCTCACCGGCGAGGCGATCGGCCATCGAGTACTCGCGGCGGCTGCGGGCGAAGTCGACCAGCCAGCGGACCGCGAGCGTGCGGGCGCGGCGGGCGGGGACCTCGACCGGGACCTGGTAGGTGGCGCCACCGACCCGGCGCGAGCGGACCTCGAGCACCGGGGTCAGCTGTTTGATCGCCGCCTCGAGCTGCTCGACCGGGTCCTCGCCGGAGCGCTCGCCGACGATCGCCAGCGCGTCGTAGACGATCCGCTCGGCAAGCGACTTCTTGCCGTCCTGCATGACCTTGTTGATGACCTGCTGGATAAGCCGGTTGCGGAAGCGAGCGTCGGGCTCGACGGGGCGGATCTGTGCGGCGGAGCGACGCGGCATCTCGTCAGGAGGCCTTGACGCCGTAGCGCGAGCGCGACTGCTTGCGGTCGGAGACGCCGGAGGCATCGAGGGTGCCGCGGACGACCTTGTAGCGGACGCCCGGCAGATCCTTGACGCGACCACCCCTGATCAGGACCACTGAGTGCTCCTGCAGGTTGTGGCCCTCGCCCGGAATGTAGGTGGTGACCTCCATCCCGTTGGTCAGCCGCACACGGGCGATCTTGCGCAGGGCCGAGTTCGGCTTCTTCGGGGTTACCGTGGCGACGCGGGTGCAGACGCCGCGCCGCTGCGGGGCCGCGACCCTCTTCTTATTGCCCTGTCCCGACTTGAGGCCCGGCGTCGTCGTCTTCTTCTTAGGACGCTTGCGGCCCTTGCGAATGAGTTGGTTCGTGTTCGGCACGGCCGCGCATGGTAGCGGGCCGCGGCCTTTGGAGCCAATACGAGCAGCAGCCCGGTCAACATCAGGGCGGCGGCGGAGGCAAGCTCGGCGTAGAAGCCGTCCTGGAGCACAGCGGTGGTGCCGGAGAAGCGGGAGGCCTGGGCGCCCTCGTCGAGGCCGGCCGGCATGTCGACCAGCAGCGCGACCGCCAGGGCAACCGCGCCGAGGACGACGACCACCGAGCCGCGCCTCGGGGCCGACGGGCCGAAAACGGCACTCCGAGCGCCTTTTTCGGCCCGTCGGCGGGGAGCTCGGAATCCCGGCAACGCGAGCAGCGCCGCGAGCGCCGCGACCGGCAGCAGCAGGTATGAGTGCGCCTCGCCGGTTGCCTCGGCCGCGACCGTCGGCGGCTCGGCTGCCGGCAGGCCCGCGTAGCCCGCTTGCCCGACCTCGACGGCGCGGTAGTCGACGAACTGCGAGACCGCGAGGCAGGCCGCGGCGGCGGCGATCGCCAGGCAGATTCCCCGCTCGGGCGTCAGCACGGCGCTAGCCCGCACCGAGGCGCGCACCGCGATGTCGCGCGTCCGCAGCAGCCGTCGTTCGAGCCAGGCGAGCAGCCGGAAGAACCGCCGCACAACCGGCCGCAGCGGTCGCCACGCCCGCGCCGCGAGGCGGCGCACGAAGTGCAGCATGTGCCGCAGCGGTGGCCAGGCGCGCAGCAGCAGCCGGTTGGCGCGACGGTCTGCGCCAAGCGTCCAGGCACCCACACGCGGCGCCCCAACCAGCAGCGCGTTCGCGCGCCGGTCGACCCGTCGCGTCACCCGGTCGAACCGCACTCGCGCGACCATCGCTCGTCGGCGCACCGCTGCTATCATCGCCCGTCGCTCAGGCTTTTCCTTGGCAGTACGCGCAGTTCGTTTCGCCGGGCCCGCGAGGGCCTTTTTCATGCGCCGATCCCGGCGGCCGCCGGAAGGCTCTCGTTTCTTACGACCCCACTTCAAAGCGACCCCTTACCTTAAGACCATGGCACGCAGCTTCCCCCTAGAGAAAACGCGCAATATCGGGATCATGGCGCACATCGACGCCGGCAAGACGACGACGACCGAGCGCATCCTCTACTACACCGGCCGCACCCACAAGATGGGCGAGGTCCACGAGGGCG
>DASTYR010000144.1:0-14384 GCA_035764795.1 Solirubrobacterales bacterium
CGGTCTATCAGCTGTTCGTCGAAAAGGCGATCGAGATGAACCCTCGCTACGTCTTGATGATTACGCCTTCGCGGTGGTTCGCGGGCGGGCTTGGACTGGACGCGTACCGGACCAGGATGCTGACCAGCGGAAGCCTACGACGCATCGTCGACTACCCAGCCGCCGATGACTGCTTTCCCGGAGTTCAGATAAAGGGTGGCGTCTCATACTTTCTCTGGGATCGCGATCACAAGGGGCCTTGCGAGGTGATGACGGTGCGAGGCGACGAAATATCTCCGCCCTCGACGCGGCCACTGGACACGCACGACGTATTCGTTCGCTACAACGAGGCAGTCGACATCCTGGCGAAGGTTCAGGCCCTCGGGGAGGAGACCCTCGACAGGCACGTCGCCTCTCGGGTGCCGTTCGGCCTGCAGGCAAACTTCACGGACTACCGCTCAGAGCCATTCCCGGGTGCCGTAAAAGTTTACGGTAACAAGTTCATTGGTTACCTAGACCCTGACCTGATCACGAAGAATGCGGATTGGCTGGGGCAGTACAAGGTACTCATGTCGGCCGCTTACGGAGCTGGTGAGGGGGTGCCTCATCAGATCGTCGGGCGTCCGATCGTCGCCGGTCCAAATGAGGTTTGTACGGATACCTACCTGTTGATCCGCCGGTTCGACAGCAGTGTCGAGGCTGAGCGTTTTGCCACCGCCCTGCATACTCGCTTCGTCCGCTTCTTGATCTCGCTACGAAAGGTCGCGCAGCACACGAAGCCGTCTACGTTCGCTTTTGTTCCGGACCTTCCCATGGATCGCGAATGGGCCGACGCCGATCTCTATGAGCGCTATGGCCTGACCGACGAGGAGATCGCCTTCATCGAGTCTCAGGTCAAGGAGATGCCCGCACACGGGGCCGCCGCGGCGTGAGCAACCGCATATACGCCTACACGGTCATCGGCAAGGACGCCGAGCCCTGGGAGCGGGTGGTGCACCAGACTCGCACCACCGGGGCGGGACTGATCAAGGTCGGCCAGACCACCAGGCGGTCTGCGCGGGAGCGAATCACCCAGCAGCTCGGGACCGCCTACCCGAATCTCAATGGCGTGAGGATTCTGCTGGACGAGCCGGCCGACCGCGACGATGGCACCGAGTTCACGGATCGCGAGGTACATGCCGTGCTCGTGGGGGAGGGAATTCGCCGTCCCGAAGGCGAGTGGTTCGAGGCCACCCTCGATGAGGTCAAGGCCGCGATCAACAGGGTGCGCTCCGGGGTCCGGTTCGAACCCAGTCGCACCGAGACGTTCCAGATGCGCCCTGAGCAGAAGGACGCAGTCGAGCGCACCGCCGCCTACTTCCGCTCCCGCGCCGGCGATCGGGAGCCGCGGAAGTTCCTGTGGAACGCGAAGATGCGGTTCGGCAAGACCTTTGCGACTTACCAGCTCGTCAGGGAGATGGGCTGGAAGCGAATGCTCGTCCTCACCTACAAGCCAGCGGTACAGGCAGCGTGGCGCGACGACCTGCTGGGCCATGTGGACTTCGCGGGATGGCACTTCGTCGATCGCGAGACCCCGCTCGCGGAAGCCGACGAGCTATTGAGCGGACCCGACCCGGTCATCCGCTTCGCCTCCTTCCAGGACCTGATCCAAAAGGCGGACGACGGCCAGGTCAAGGCCCACAACGAGCCGATCTACACGACCAAGTGGGACTGCATCGTGCTCGACGAGTACCACTTCGGCGCCTGGCGCGATAGCGCCCGCGAGCTCTATGACCCGGCCGACAAGACGCTGGCCGAGGCCGAGCCCGAGGAGGAGATAACCGAGGCCGACCTGGGGTTGGACTCCGCGCACTACCTATATCTCTCCGGGACCCCGTTTCGGGCGATCACGAACGGTGAGTTCACCGAGGACGCAACCTTCGACTGGACCTACGTGGACGAGCAGGCGGCGAAGCGGGAATGGGCCGACAGCAAGGGGCAAAACCCCTACCTCGAGTTGCCCGAGATGAAGATGTACGCATACGCGATCGCTCCGGGGGCGTCGAGCTGGGCGGAGGATGGCGAGTTCTCCGGCTTTTCGCTTTCCGAGTACTTCAAGGCTGTGCGAAAGGGGACCGGGCGTGGGGCGCCAAAGCCCGGAGATTGCGCGTTCGAGGACCCTGCGCGTGTTTCCGAGTTCCTCGAGATGCTCCGCGGCAAGCTCTCAGAGCAGATGAAGGTGCAGATCGTCGCAGGGCAGAAGCCGCCCTTTCCCTACGAGAGCCCCACGTTCACCGAGCAGGTCCGGCACTCGGTCTGGTACATGCCCGACGTCGCCTCTTGCTTTGCCATGCGCGACATGCTCGATGTGCACCCGTACTTCTCGGGCTTCGAGGTCGTCGTCGCCGCGGGACCTGGGGCGGGTCAGGGCGCAGAGGCGAAGCCGCCGGTCGAGGCTGCGATTGCCAACGCGGAGAAGGAGCACAGCTCCGGCTCGATCACGCTCTCCTGCGGCAAGCTGATGACCGGCGTCACGGTGCGCGAGTGGGGCGCGATCCTCATGCTGCGCTCGCTGAAGTCCCCAGAGTCCTACTTCCAGGCGGCATTTCGGGTGCAGTCCCCTTACGCGATCAGCGACCCAGAGGGCGGGCTCGAGGTGCGAAAGCCCACCTGTTACCTGTTCGAGTTCGATCCGAACCGGGCGCTGATGCTGCTGTCCGAGTACGGCTTGCGGCTGGCGGCTCAGCAGGGCGAGACGCCTGAGCAGGCGATTGGCAAGCTGATCGACTACCTGCCGATCTTCGGGTTCAAAGGCGGCGCGATGACCGAGCTCAAGGCCTCCGAAGTGCTCGACTGGGCGACGGTGGGCGTCGGCGCCACGGCGCTCGCGAAGCAATGGAACTCCCCCGTGCTGGTCGAGGTCAACGAGCGCACCCTGTCGGCTGTGCTCGACCACCCTGAGTTGCTCGAGACGCTCGCGCAAATCGAGGACTTCCGTGCTCTCGTCGACAACGCCGAGCACGTCGTCACCTCGACGAAGATGCTGAAGAAGGCGAAGCGCGAGCAGGGCGGGAAACTCGAACCTGAGCAGGAGCGAGAGAAGTCGGAGACGGCGAGAAGGCGACGGGAGATCCGGGAAAAGCTGCAGAAGTTCCTCGCTCGCGTGCCGGTGTTCATGTACGGGACGGACTTCCGCGAGGAGGCGCTCAAGCACGTGATCGAGTCGCTGGACCCGGCCCTCTTCGAGCGAGTGACCGGGCTCACGATCAAAGACTTCACGCTGCTAAGCGAGCTCGGCCTCTTCCACGCCAGGAACATGGACGCCGCGATCTATCAGTTCCGTCGGTTCGAGCGGGCAAGCCTGCGCTACGCGGAGCTGGACGCCCTGGACGGCGAGGGTGACAGTGTGGGCCTGTGGGAGCGGAAAGTGCCCGGTTAGGTTGATGGCACCGGTGCCGGCCCCCTCAGAGATCGCGCCGGCCGAACGCCAGCGCCGCCAGCCCAAGTACGGCGGCCGACCATGCCACCGCCCAGAGCCAGATCGCCGCACCCACGTCGCTGGCGCCGCCGAACGGGCCCAGTTGGACGATCACGCCGGCCGCGCCACCGATGTCCGCGGTCAGCGCGTGGAGCCCGCTCTGGTAGAGCGCCTCGAAGGGGACCATCCACGAGATGATCGAGCTCGCCGTCGTCAAGCGGTCGACGTCGAGCGCGTCGCCGATCTGACCCAGGAGCCCGGCGGCGAGTCCCGTCGCAAAGACCATGAAGATCGCGATGCCGTTGGCCGTGGTTCCGAGCAGCGTGGAGCCGAGCAGCGAGATCGCCACCACGGTGACGACGCCCAGCGCCAGGCCGGCGGAGGGGACGAGGAGCGACCCGGGCGTGAAGTCACCCGCCGCCTGGGTGATCAGCGTGGCGGTGAGAAAGACGACGACGACGTAGGGCGCGCAGACGGCGGAGGCGGCGAGCAGTCGACCGATCAGCAGCGTCGTGCGGCCCACCGGGCGCACGACCAGCGGCTGCAGCAGGCCTCGCTCGGCGTCGCCGCGGACCGCGCCGAGCGTGAGGAAGACGGCAAGCACCACGCCGAGGAAGAGGGCGACGAACATCGCCAGGCCGAGCAGCGTCCCGCCCGCCAGCGCCCGCTCGTCGATCGGGATGAACCCTCCGCCGCTTTCCCGCTCCAGCGACTCGAAGGCCTCGAAGGCGGCAAGCGCGTAGAGGCCGAGGAAGGCCGCGGTCAGCAGCCCGACGACGAGCAGCACCCGACGGCGCACCGCCTCGCGCAGCGCGTGAGCGGCGATCGTGAACGCGTCGCTCACGCGTCGCGCCCCACCACGGCGGCGAGGTAGGCGTCCTCGAGCGTGCCGCTCACCACGCGGACCCCGTAGACCTCGGCGCCGTTGGCCACCAGCTCGCGGACGATCCGCGGAATGTCCTCGCGGCGCGCGTCCCGCAGGCGTTGCACGCCTTCGGAGGTCTCGACCTCGACGCCGCCGGGCGCGGTCAAATCCTCTGGGCGACCCTCGGTCACCACCCGGCCGTTGTCGATGATGACGACTCGGTCGCAGACGAGCTCGATCTCGCTGAGCAGGTGCGAATTCAGCAGCACGCCGACGCCTTGGTCGCGCAGCCCGACGAGCAGGTCGCGCACGGTGCGCCGGCCGCCAGGGTCGAGCGCGCTCGTCGGCTCGTCGAGCAGCACCAGCCGCGGCTCGCCGATCAGCGCCTGGGCGATCCCCAGCCGCTGCTGCATGCCCTTGCTCATCGTCTCCACGCGGCGCCCGGCCTCGCCGCCGAGGCCGACCCGCGACAGCAGCGCTTGGCGCTCTGCCGCGCCGCCATCGGAACGGGCAAGGCGCTGGTGCAGCGCGAGCACCTCATCGGCTCGTGCCCAACCGGGAAAGCGGAACAGCTCGGCGAGGTACCCGGTGGCAGCTCGGGCCGCCCGGCTCCCCGCCGTCGCGCCGGCGACGTGCGCTTCCCCGGCGGTCGGCCGGACCAGGCCGCAGGCGATCTTCACCAACGTCGACTTGCCCGCCCCGTTAGGGCCGAGTAGGCCGACGAGCTCTCCCGGCCCGACTTCGAGATCGACCCCGTCGAGCGCGGTCGTCTTGCCGTACCGCTTCGAGAGGCCACGGGCAGACAGGGCAGCGGTCATCGCCACAGTCTTTCGATCCGCTGGCGCCGCTGTCAGCGCAGCTCGTCGAGCGAGCTGACCTCGACGTCGAACGGCTCGTCGGCGGAGCGCCGGCGGCGGTAGGGGGAGACGGTGACGCGGTGGACCTCGCCACAAACGCAGGGAACCTCGATCGGCGACGTGTCGGAGGCCGGGTCGGTATCGACCTTGAGGCGGCGCAGCGTGCCGGTGGTCTTGCAGCCGAAGGAGATCACCCAGCCATGGTCCTCGCGTTCGGTTGGTTTCTTCGAGCGGCGGGGCTGGGGCATCCACTCATCCTTTCGGTTTTGGCGGCCTGGGACCAGTCCGAGCGTGCCGAAAGACAACCTGGCGCGGGGCTGGGGAATCTGGCGAGCGGCCGATCGCCCGCTCCTCGTCCACAATGGCGGCATGCCCGCCGAGGAGTGGACGAGACCCGAGCACGTCGATCGCTACCTCGCCCGGGCCGACGAGTTCCCGCACCGGCTCGAGGGCGAGGCGGTTCTGCTGGAGCAGATACCGCGGGACGTTCGCCGCGTGCTCGACCTCGGTACCGGAGACGGGCGTCTGCTGGTTCGCCTTCGAGAAGATCGACCGGGGATGACCGGCGTCGGGCTCGACTTCTCCGAGGTGATGCTGGCCGCCGCCCGTGAGCGCTTCGCCGGCGAGGAGCGCGTTGAGTTGGTCGAGCACGATCTGGGGGAGCCGCTGCCAGACCTCGGCCGCTTCGACGCCATCGTCTCCTCCTTTGCGATCCACCACCTCGAGCACGAGCGCAAGCGCGCGCTTTACGGCGAGGTGTTCGACCTGCTCGAGCCGGACGGGGTATTCGCCAACTTCGAGCACGTCGCCTCGGCCAGCCACCGCCTTCACCTCGCCTTCTTCGAGGCGATCGGCGAGCCGATCGAGAACGAGGACCCCTCCGATCGGCTGCTCGACGTCGAGACGCAGCTGCGCTGGTTGCGCGAGGTCGGCTTCGAGGACGTCGACTGCTATTGGAAGTGGCTGGAGATGGCGCTCCTGGTGGGGGTGAAGCCGGCGTGAGCAGACACATCCACCAGCCGCCCGACGCCCTGCAGGCGCCCCGCTTCACCGGTCCGCGGACCTTCGCGCGGCTACCGCTGGTCGAGGAGCTCGCCGACGGCGAGGCCGATTGCGCTGTCCTCGGGCTGCCCTGGGACGGGGGGACCTCCTTCCGCAGCGGAGCGCGGTTCGGGCCGGAGGCGATTCGCTCGGCCTCGAGCCTGCTGCGGCCCTACAACCAGGCGCAGGGGGTGCAGGTATTCGGGGCGCTTTCGATCGTCGACGGCGGTGACGCGCCGACCGTCCCCGGCTACATCGAGGACACGCTGGAGCGGATCGAGCGGTTCGTCGGCGGCGTCGTCGCCTCCGGCGCGGTCCCGCTGGCGATGGGGGGCGACCACTCGGTCACCCTGGCCGAGCTGCGCGCCCTCTCCGCCGTTCGCGGCCCGCTCGCCCTTGTCCACTTCGACGCCCACGCCGATCTCTGGGACTCCTACAACGAGCGACCGCTCAGCCACGGCACCTTTGCGCGGCGGGCCCTGGAGGAGGGCATCGTGGACGGCGGCCGCAGCATCCAGCTCGGCCTGCGCGGCCCCCTCTACGGGCCCGAGGACGTGGAGCTCGGCGGTCGCTTCGGGATGACCCAAATCCCCTGTGAGGAGCTGCTGGCGACGCCGCCAGCCGAGGTGGGGGACCGCGTCCGCGGCGTGGTCGGCAACGGCCCCGCCTTCCTCAGCTTCGACGTCGACTTCCTCGACCCGGCTTTCTGCCCGGGCACCGGTACGCCGGAGGTCGCTGGCCCCAGCAGCCGCGAGGCGCTCGCCTACACGCGCGCCCTGCGCGGAATCGACTTCGCCGGCTTCGACGTGGTCGAGGTGGCGCCGCAGTACGACGGCCCCGGCCAGGCGACCGCGCTCTTCGCCGCCAACGCCCTCTACGAGATGCTCAGCCTCGTCGCGCTCGGGCGCTGAGCCCGCGTCCGCCCACGGTCGGTCGAATAGCGTCTGCGCGTGGACCTCGTCTGGACCCTGCTCGGCATCGCGCTTGTCGCGCTGGCGCTGCGCGACATCTTCGACGTCCTCTTTCACCCACGTGGGCGCGGGATGGTCGCCCGCGCCGTGGTTCGCGTCGTCTCGCGCCTCACCCGGGGGTTGGCGCCCGAGGCACGGGCGCCTCGCCTGCTCGCCGGTCCGCTCGGCTACGTCTCCGTCATCGCCACCTGGGCGGCGTTGCTGGCGGTCGGTTGGGCGCTCGTCTTCTGGCCGCAGATGCCGGATGGCTTCACCTTCGGCCCCGGGCTCCAGCCCGGCGATCACTCCGGCTTCCTCGATGCCCTCTATGTGTCCCTGGTCAACCTGACCAGCCTCGGCTACGGCGACATCGCGCCGGCCACGCCGCTGCTGCGCCTGCTGGGGCCGATCGAGACGATGTTCGGCCTCGGCCTGCTCACCGCCAGCATCTCCTGGCTGATCTCGATCTACAGCGCGATCTCCCGCCGGGACTCGCTTGCCCACGAGGTCCATCTGGCCCGCGAGGCCGAGGAGCGGCTGGGGGAGAAGATCGCCGACGCCGACCCCGAGTTGCTGGAGCGGCTGCTCGCTTCCTTCGCCGAGCAGCTGATCGCTACCCGGCGCGACCTAATCCACTTCCCGATCACCTACTACTTCAGCACCGAGGACGAGGAACGCGCCCTTGCCGGCCTGCTTCCCTTCCTCTCCTCACTGGTTGCCGAGGCGAGTGAGGAGAGCCGCCCGCACGCGCTGCGGGTCCGCGCGGAGATGCTGCGGACGGCGATCGACGACTTCGCCGAGACGCTCAGGGTGCGCCTGCGCATGCCCGGCGAGAGCACCGACGACACGCTCGAGCACTACCAGCGCGAGCACGGTCGCCGCTCCGCTGTGTGACGAATCGCGCCGTTTCTGCCCGTAAAGCGGTGGGTACGGGTTTCTCGTCCAAAGACTGAGAAGGAGCCCCTGAAGAGATGACCGAAAGTCGCGAAAGCGAGGAGCGCACCGCTGGCGGCCCGTTAGGCAAGCTGGCCGGCAGCGTCAAGGAGACGATCGGGTCGGCCGTAGGTCGCGAGGACCTGGCCCGCGAGGGACGTCTGCAGCAGGTGCAGGCGGACGCCGAGGAGGAGGCTGCCGCGCAGGCCGAGCACGCCGAGGAGGCCGAGCGCGAGGCGGAGATCGAGGCGGAGCGAACCGAGACCGAGACCGAGCGCCGCGACCTCGAAGCGGAGCTGGGCGAGGCGGCCGTCGAGGACGACGTCGAGCGACAGCGCCGCGAGGCCGCCGCACGCGAGGCGGGTGGGCAGGCCGAGGCGGAGCGCCTCGAGCGCGAAGCAGAGCGAGCCGAGCAGGTTGCCGACACCGTCGATCCGCAGGAGGGACGCTGATGGGAATCGTGAGGTCGGTGACCAAGGGAGCCGTCGACCGCTCGCTGCGGCTGGCCCGATCGCCATTCGACATGGCGCTGGGCGTCGCCGGCGCCAGCCGTTCGCCAGCCAAGCTGGCGGTCGACCGCATCGACGCCACCGTGCGGCGAACCGCCGGTGTGGTGCTCGGCGACCGTGGGCTCGAGCGCGAAGCAAAGCTGCAGGAGTCGGCCGCCGAGGAGCGCGAACGGGCGATGCGGCTGCGCGAAGCGTCCGAGCAGCGAGCCAAGGAAGCCGAAGAGCGACGCCGCCGTGAGGAGCAGGCGGCGGCGAAACGGCGCCAGAAAGCCAAGCGCGACGCCGAAAAAGCGGCGGCTGAGCGCGACAAACGCGCCAAGGCGGCGAAGCTGGAGAGCCTCGACGCGAAGGAGAAGGCGCTGGACGCGAAAGCGAAGGCGGCGGCGAAGAAACGCGAGTCCAAACGCGTCGAGAAAGCCGCCGCCAAAGCGAAGAAACGGCGTAAAGCCGGCGGCTGAGCCGACCGCCGGTCTATGCCGCACGTCACGCTGGGCGGCCGCGGCCCCTGGCAGAATCGGTCGCCGTGGGCGTCGACACTGCTCCCCTGAACCGTAATGGCGACGCGCCGTCGCCCGAGCACCTGGATGTGCTGATCGTCGGCGCGGGCCTCTCCGGGATCGGCGCCGCCTGGCACCTCCAGCAGGGCCACCCGGGCCGCAGCTACGCGATCCTCGAGGCGCGGGAAAGCCTGGGCGGGACCTGGGACCTCTTTCGCTACCCGGGCATCCGTTCGGACTCCGATATGCACACGCTCGGCTACCGCTTTCGGCCCTGGACGGCGGATAAGTCGATTACCGACGGCGAGTCGATCCTCGAGTACGTCCGCGACACCGCGCGCGAGAGCGGCATCGACCGCCAGATCCGCTACCGCCATCGCGTCGTCCGCGCCGAGTGGTCGAGCGACGAGGCGCGCTGGACGGTAGAGGCCGAGCGCGTCGACACGGGCGAGACGGTGCGCCTAACCTGCGACTTCCTCTGGACCTGCAGCGGCTACTACCGCTACGACGAGGGCTACACGCCCGCGTTCAAAGGGCGCGAGCGGTTCGAGGGCGAGGTCGTCCACCCGCAGCACTGGCCCGAGGATCTCGACTACGCCGGCAAGCGGGTCGTCGTGATCGGCAGCGGCGCCACCGCGGTGACGCTCGTGCCCTCGATGGCCGAGGAGGCCGAGCACGTGACGATGCTGCAGCGCTCGCCGACCTACATCGTCTCCCAGCCGGCCAAGGACCCGATCGCCAGCCTGCTGCGGCGCGTCTTGCCGGACCGGGCCGTCTACTCGATCGTGCGCTGGAAGAACGTGCTGCTGCAGACGGCCGTCTACCAGATCTCCCGCCGCCGTCCGAACGCAATCAAGCGACTGGTACGGCGCGGCCTCGAACGGGCACTGCCGGCCGGCTTCGACATCGACACCCACTTCACGCCGAGCTACGACCCGTGGGACCAGCGGCTCTGCCTGGTCCCCGACGGCGACCTATTCGAGGCGCTTGGCGACGGCAGCGCCTCGATCGTCACCGACCGCATCGAGACCTTCACCGAGAAAGGCCTGGAGCTGGAGTCCGGCGCCGAGCTGGAGGCGGACGTGATCGTCACCGCCACCGGCCTCAACCTGCTCTTCCTCGGCGGCATCGAGATGGTCGTCGACGGCGAGCGAGTCGACGTGCCGCAGGCCTTCACCTACAGGGGGATGATGCTGAGTGGCGTACCCAACTTCGCCTTCACCACCGGTTACACGAACGCCTCTTGGACCCTGAAGGCGGATCTCGTCTCCGAGTACGTCTGCCGCCTTCTTGCCCACATGGACGCATACGGCTATCGCCAGTGCGTGCCCGAGCTCGACCCGCGCTCGGTGACCGAGCAGCCGCTGCTCGACTTCACCTCCGGCTACGTCCTGCGCTCGCTCGACCAGTTCCCCAAACAGGGGTCGGTGGAACCGTGGCGGCTGCGCCAGAACTACGTCTTCGACATCCGCACAATCCGCCGCGGTCCGATTGACGACGGCACGATGCGGTTCTCGAGCCCCTCGTCACCAAACGGCGTCGTGCATCTCCATGACGCCGAGGCCGTCGCTCAACGCTAGCCCTTCCAGCGAGCCGGAGAAGCGGCCGAAGCGCAGGCGGTAGCTGGAGCGGACAAGCAGCAAATTGTCGCGGCGGGCCCGCTCGGTCTCGGCGGCGAAGTCGAGAGCGGTACCGTCGGCGAACCCGATCCGGTCGAGGCCGCCGAAGGACACGGGGCGGGGCTCGTATGGCTCGCCGTCGACCCAAATCGCTCGCTCGCTGCCTGTGGGTGGGTCGTTGATGCCCTCGACCAGGTTCCATGCCACGGGCCGCCCATCCACGGCGCTGCCCACGCCGGCTGACCAGAGCCAACTCGTGTGGCGTTGGTGGTAGCCGGCCGACTCGTCGTCGACCGCCAGGGCGTCTACGTCCCAGCGGCGGCCGTCCGCCTCGACCGTGCCGCGGACCGGCACTCCACAGCGCTTGCGGGTCCAGCCCCAGCCCGAGCCGCTCGGGCACTTCGCTTCGATCGGGGTGCCCTCGCCGAGCACCAGGCTCGCGCGTACGTCGCGCGCCCGAATCTCGATTCGCTCGCCCTCCATGCGCACCTGGCGGGCGCCGGGCCGCAGCCGCGTCCCGTCGTAGCGCCGACGCTCGTCACGGTCCCAGAGCACCCAGAAGGACTGCCAGAAGGGACCGACCTGGGCGCGAGCCGCGCAGAGCGTCAGCTCCGGCGCGAAGACAGCGACGTAGCGCCAGCGCTTGCGCATCTGCCCACGCGCCAGCAGCGGCATCCCGGCTGCTTCCGCCGCCAGTCCCGCCGATGGGCCTGAAACGTCCGCTATTTGGACGCCACCGGCCCGTCGGTCCATTACGCCATTCCTTCGAGCCGCTCGGCGAGGCGCTTCATGCCGCGTTCGCGGGCCGCGACCGCGGCGCTGGCCCAGTCGGTCGCGCGGTCGGACGGGCGCTCGACACCGGCGTCGCGCAGGGTCGCGATGTCCTTGTAGGCGAGCAGGTCCTCGCGTCCCTCGACCAGGGCGCCGCGCAGGGCTGGGCGCCGCTCGCGGATCGCGTTCTCGAGCACCGCCTCGAGCGAGCCGTGGCGCCGCAGCAACTCCGCCGCCGTTTTCGGCCCCACGCCCTTGGCGCCGGGAATCCCGTCGGAGGGGTCGCCGCGCAGGGCGATGAAGTCAGGGACCAGGCCGGGATCGATGCCGTAGCGCTCTCGCACCCCTTCCGGTGTCACCAATTCGGCTCCTTTGTTGCCGGTGCGGACGTAGAGCACGGTCACCGCGTCGCTCGCGCACTGGTACATGTCGCGGTCCCCGGTCAACAGCAGCGCCCGTCCGCCCGCCTCTGCCTCGCGGTGCGCGTAGGTGCCGAGCAGATCGTCGGCCTCGAGCTCGTCGCTGACCGCGACCGTCCAGCCGAACGCCTCGAAGAAGGGCCGCGCGTCGCTCCACTGCGGTGCCAGACCCTCGGGCATCTCGATCCTCTCGGCGTGGTACTCCGGCATCAGATCGGTGCGGTAGGAGGCGGCGTCGGGGCCGAAGCAGAGAACGACCGCGCGCGGCTCGTGCGCTTCCACCTCGCGCAGGATCAGGTTGGCGGCCCCAAGCAGCGCGTTGACCGGGGTGCCATCCGGGCCCTTGATCGAGTCCGGCAGCGCGTAGAAGGCGCGGAAGAGCATCGACGGCGTGTCGACTGCGAGCAGGGGCGCGGCCATCCCCTCAGCTTATGGCTCGGATGAAGGGGCCTGGTGCGCTTTACCCACCCATATGGGTGGGTAAGTGTGCCCACCCCTCGGGCCGGGCAGGGGTGCGCGGCCGGCTCAGGTGGACGGTTCGCTAGGTTCGGGCGCTGTGGACGAACGGCTCTCATCGGACGGCGCGGCCCCGGTCCCCAGTGCGCTGCACATCGAGGATCTCGTCAAGCGCTATCCCACCGGGGTCGAGGCGTTGCGCGGCGTCTCGCTCGAGATCGCGCCGGGTGAGCTGTTTGGTCTGCTGGGACCGAACGGCGCCGGCAAGTCGACGCTGATCCACTGCACGACGGGCCTCGCGCAGCCGACCTCGGGCGCAATTCGAGTTTTCGGCTACGACGCAATCGACCATTACGCCGACGCACGGCAAGCCGTCGGGCTGGCGCCGCAGGAGCCCAACCTCGACTGGTTCCTGACCGTCGAGGAGACGCTGGACTACCACGCCGGCTACTTCGGAATGCCGAAGCGCGAGCGGCGCGAGCGCTCGAAGGAGCTGCTCGAGACCTTCTCGCTGACCGAGAAGGCCGACGAACGCACCCGCACCCTCTCGGGCGGGATGAAACGGCGGCTGATCCTGGCGCGGGCGATGATGCACCGGCCGCGCCTGCTGATCCTCGACGAGCCGACCGCCGGGGTCGACGTCGAGCTGCGGCTCGAGCTCTGGCACTACGTGCAGCGGATCAACCAGGAGGGGACGACGATCCTGCTCACCACCCACTACCTGGAGGAGGCGGAGCAGCTCTGCGACCGCATCGCCTTCATCAACGAAGGGCAGATCGTCGGCCTGGGGACGAGCCCGGAACTGGCCGAGAGCTACGGCGTCGCCAGCCTCGAGGACGCCTACCTGGCGCTGGTCGGCCGCAAGGAGCTGTCGCGCTCGCACGTCGAGGTGACGGCGTCGTGAAGGGAAGTACCAGCCGATGAGCGCCGCGCAGATCCGCCTCTTCACGCTCTGGCGCCGCGAGGCGAACCGCTTCATGAAGATCAAGAAGCAGACGATCGGCGCGCCGCTGCTCGAAACCTTCCTCTACATCTCGGTCTTCGGCGCCGCGCTCGGAACGCGGATCGACCAGCTGCACGGGATCGACTACGTCGTCTTCGTCATCCCCGGCCTGATCATGATGGCCTGGTCGATCAACGCCTTTACGAACAACTCCTCGTCGATCCTCCAGCAGAAATTCCAGGGGGCGATCCAGGACCAGCTCTCCTCGCCGGCCTCGCCGCTGGAGCTGCTGCTCGCCTTCGCCTTCGGCGGCTTCATGCGCGGCCTCGCCGTCGCCGCCCTCACTTTCACCGCCTCCTCCTTCCTGGTCGACCTGCCGGTCGAACACGTCCTCGTCCTGATCCCGGCCCTCTTCCTGGTCGGCCTCTTCTTCTCCCTGCTAGGAGTGCTGATCGGCGTCCGGGCCGAACAGTTCGACGACGTCGCGTTCGCCCAGACCTTTGTCCTGCAGCCGCTGATCTTTCTCGGGGGCGTCTTCTACTCGGCCTCGCTGCTGCCCGAGCCGTTTCAGACGCTGACCCACTTCAACCCGATCTACTACATGATCAACCTGGTCCGCTACGGCTTCCTCGGTTACAGCGAGGCGAGCATCGCCCTCTCGCTGCTGGCGCTGACCGCTGCCACGGCGGCCCTCTTCGCGGTGAACCTGCGCCTCTTCAAGCGCGGCTACCGCCTGCGCGCCTAGCGGCCGCCCTACAGCCAGACGTGCTCGAAGCGCAGGCCACGGCGCTCGGCGCGCAGCAAGCCCATCGAGTGGCGAGGGGCGCGGCGGCGCTCGGTTGGGCTACCGGGGTTAAAGATCTGGAAGCCGTCGTTCTCCTCGTGCAGGGGCAGGTGGCTGTGGCCGAAGATGACGGCGTCGGCCTCGGGGAAGCGCAGTCGCAGCCGCTCGAGACGGCCCTTGCGTGGACCGGCGTCGTGGACGATGGCGACGGTCGCGTCGCCGAGTTCGATCTCCAACGCCTCGGGCAATGTCCGTCGCAACGCCTCCTCGTCGACGTTGCCGTGCACCGCGTGGACCGGCGGCC
>DASTYR010000145.1:0-3513 GCA_035764795.1 Solirubrobacterales bacterium
CCCCCTCCCCCCGCGACAGGACCCGCGGCCGGAAACGCTCCGTATCGACGCCAGGAGGTCCCAGGCGAGTCTTTTCTTGAAGGCCAGACACCCTCGGCAGGGCGGCCCACAGCGACTCGGCGGTGTGACGAGAGCCGACGAGCACGCAGTTAGCCGCCCGCATGCCCTCTTCCGCGTAGGGAACGAATCGCGGGTCCGGCTTGACCGTGTACTCAAGGGCCGAGCCGTGGATCTTGGCGGCGAACTTGTCGATCCCGGCACGGGCAAGCACACACGGGCCCATAACCAGGTGACCGCCGAGAGCCGCGTCCGGAGCACCGAAGCGGTCGACAACCTCGCGGACAGCTTCGACGTTGGCATCGATGTAGCGCTGGAGCTCCTCCTCGCTCAGCTCGGAGAAGGTCTTGACCTCGAAGCCCGGATAGGGGTCTTTGACGTAGACCGGCAGCAGGCCGTGGATGTCGGGATTGTGGATCTCGACGCCGGGGATCTCGACCTCGCGGTCCTGACAGAGCAGGTGCACCTCGTGTCCGAGCCCGGCCAGAGCCCGGGCCAGGTTGACCGTGTAGATGTTGCTGCCGGTGCCGCGCAGCATGTAGCCGTGGAAGAGGAGAGCCCGCATCGGTTCCGCGCAAGCTATTAGTCTTCGCCGCCGTGAACTCGAAGCAGCTCTACCGGATGCGAGCGCCGGCGTCGGGCCGCGAGGCGCTCGCCCATGCCGAGCCGGGCGCCGTCTACGTCGATCGCGAGACCGGCGAGGAGATGCGGCCGGTGGCCAAGGTGCTCCCCCTGGCCCCCTCGGACTCCGCCCTGCCGCGCAGCCCCGACAACCTGCGCGCCTGCCGCCGCTGCGACCAGCTGATCGGGCTGGACGTCAGCGACTGCCCGTACTGCAGTCTGCGGCAAGAAGCGACTTAGCTGAGCTCAAGACGACCGGCGCGGCTGGGCCCGCTTCTTTTCCCGGCGGTGCCGCGTCCAGCTTTGCCAGAGCAGGACCGCCCCCGATCCCCACACAATGAAGTGGCTGAGGATCGTTTCCTGCTGGATGATTCCGACGACGGACACCAATCAGCAGATACTGCCATGGAACGCCTAAGACAATACGTTTCATATAAGTGAGCTTAGCTGGTTGAGAAGCTACAAGACGTAGAGCAAGCTGCCCGCGTAGAAGCCTGTGAGCCCGCCACGACCCTGCCGAGCGCCGGCGCACGCGTAATGTCAATTCTTCGCAGCGACTATGCGCCGCAGCGCCTACGGGCCTTTGACCAGCGTCGCCGTGTAGAGCAGGCGGGCGTTGGAGTAGTAGCAGCCGTAGGTCTTGGTCTTGCCGACGCCCTGCTGGGGGCGGCCGTTTTGGATGTCTTCCTTGGAGGAGCACTGGCCGGGCAGGCGGCTGCCGCGCCAGGTGTTGTCTTCGGAGACGTTGAAGGCGAACATCGGCGCCCAGGTGGGGATCGTCAGCGCGACGACTTGGCCGCGGAGAATCGTCATCGGGTGGTCGAGGGCAAAGACGACGGTGCTGCCGAAGTAGCGGTTTAGGGTCTGCAGAGGGCTCTGTCTGACCAGGGTGTATTTGGGAGGCTTCGAGCCCTCGACCGGCCGCAGGACGCCGATCCTCGCCTGCGACGGACTGCCGAGGAAGTCGTTGAAGAAGCTGACCTCGTCGGTCGTTTTCGCGGTGTCTTTGCGCGAGGGCCGCGAAAGGGTGATCGACCAGGCGACGATTTTGCCGTCGAAGGGCGCCTCGTAGGGACGCGGGACGCCGCCGGCGATCGCCTGGAAGCCCGTCACGTGCCCCTCCACCCGGCAGGGCACGACCTCGACGTTGTTGACGATCCGTCCTGGGCACGAGGCCGGCGGGGGCGAGTCGGTCTGGCCGAGGACGATGACGCGGGCAGGGGCCGAGTCGGCGGCGCCGGGCCAGGCGACGGCGATCAGGGCCAGCAGCAGACAGGCGAACGCGCCCGCTGCAAGCGGGCGGCTCGTGGAGGGCGCGGTTTGGGTTGGGATTGGCATGGCTCTGACCTGCAACCCGCCGTGTCGGCGGCGGTTGCGGCGCTGATTGTGCCCGCAGCGGGCTTCGGGAGAGGCGTTCTGGGCCGACTGCACGATCCCTCCCCCGCTAGGGTTGCGTGAAGCAATGGAGGCCTTGCCCCACGCAGACGACTTCGTCGACGCCGGCCTCGCCTCGCTTGGAATCGAAGCCGACGAGACCGACCGGGCGGTGATGGCAGCGGTGCACCAGCTCTTCTGGCCGCCGATCCTCGAGCTGCTGGGGCTCGAGACGAGTGAGGTCGCGCCGGAGCGCGACGTCGACCCCTCTCGGGCGCCATGAACGAGGCGCTTGACCTCCCCCTGCGCGAGCAGGCCACGGCGATTGCCAGTGGCGATGTCGACGCCGGGGAGCTGCTCGAGGCAGCCCTGGCGCGAATCGAGGCGCGTAACCCCAGGGTCAACGCAGTCGTCGAGACCTTTGCCGAGCGCTCGCGCGAGATGCTCGTCGCCGCGCCTGCCGGCCCCCTGCACGGCGTCCCAATCGTAATTAAGGACGAGTGGCCGCTTCCCTGGCGCGCCCAGCGCTTCGGCGCCGCCGAAGTGCCGGGGGCGCATCTCAACCCTGGCGAGTCCGGGCCCTTCCGAGCGCTGCGCGACGCCGGCGCGGTGATTGTCGGCGTCGGCAACATGCACGAGCTCGGCGCCGGCAGCACCGGCAACCTGTCCCACTACGGCCCGGCCCGAAACCCCTGGGACGTCGAGCGCTGCCCGGGCGGTTCCTCCAGCGGACCCGCCGCCGCCGTCGCCGCTCGCCTGGTCGCCGGAGCGGTCGGAGCGGATGGCCTTGGCTCGGTCCGCTTCCCTGCCGCCTACTGCGGGCTGACGGGCCTCAAGCCGACCTTCGGACGTGCGGCGCTGGACGGACACCACATGGCGCCGGTGACGAAGATGATCGTCGCCGGTCCGCTCTGCGCCGATGCGGCCGACTGCCGGCTGCTCGCTGCGGCCATGTTCGGCGAGGACCTCGCCCCCGGCGAGGCAAGCGGCTTGCGGATCGGGGTCGTCCGCGACGTGGTCTCAGAGGACGTCACGCCGGAGGTGAAGGAAGCCTGTGAGGCGGCGGTCGAGGCGCTGCGAACCGAGACGGGTGGCGAGGTGCGGGAGATCGCCCTGCCAGACCTCGAAGCGGCGACCGTCGCGGCCGTGCTGCTGATCAACCAGGAGGGCCTGCACGGGGTCGGGCCGGAGCACCTCAACCGCCTCCACCCCGAGCTGAGCCCGCTCGCTCGCGGCACCCTGAAGTACCGGTCCCTGTTGCCGGCGGCGGCGACCGTCCAGGCCGATCGTGTCCGCACGATGACGCGGCGTCGCCTCGCCGCCCTCTTCGAGGGGGTCGACGTGATCGCCTGGCCGACCGTGCCGGCGCCGGCGCCACCACTCGACTCGCCGCTGGTCGAGCTGCCCTCGGGTCACCTGACCGCGGATCAGGCCAACGTGCGCGGCGCGGCCCTCGCCAAC
>DASTYR010000146.1:0-5047 GCA_035764795.1 Solirubrobacterales bacterium
CTCGCCGGCTCGTGCGGCACTTCCGGCCCGGCGGCCACGTCCTGCGGGTCGTTGCCCGCGATGCCGCCGGCAACGTCGACCCGACGCCGGCCGTCCACCGCTTCCGGGTCGAGCCACTGCGCCGCTGAGGTCTGTGCCGACTCAGCCGCGCAGCCGCTCGGCCAGGGCCGAGTGGCGGTTGCCGCCGTCGTCGCGCCGCACCGCCATCGCCACCGCACCGGGATCGCCGACCAGAACGCAGTTGCGGCGCGCCCGGGTGATCGCCGTGTAGAGGAGGGGCCGGGTCAGCATTCGGGCGTGGGAGCGGTGACAGACCGCGACGACGACCGGCACCTCGCAGCCCTGCGCCTTGTGGACCGAGATCGCGTAGGCGAGGCGCAGGCTGGCCGTCTCGCCGTAAGGGACCACCAGCGAGCCGCCCTCGTCGGTGTCAACGACGATCGTTTCCTCCTCGGGGTCGTCCTCGCGCAGGAAGACGATCGAGCCGTTCATCAGCCCCAGCTCGTGCGAGTTTCGGGTCTGGATGAGGCGGTCGCCGAGTCGAAAACGCTCGCTGAGCGCAGGCTTGCCGCGCGGGTTCAGCCGTGCCTGCAGCCGCTCGTTGAGGGCGTCGATTCCGATCGCCCCCCGATACATCGGCGCCAGCACCTGCACGTCGCGCACGGGGTCGACGCCGAAGCCCTCCGGCGCCCGCTCTGCCACGACCTCGACGACGGTCTCCAAAGCCCGCTCGGGGCTGGGCCGGTCGATCAGGAAGAAGTCGCGCACCTGGTCGTCCTCGGGCTCGAGGCGCGGCGGCCGGCCCCGGTTGACCGCGTGCGCCGCGGTGGTGATCATCGAACGGGCCGCCTGGCGGAAGATCTGCTGCAGGCGAACGACCGGTGCCGCGCCCGAGGCGATCAGGTCCTCGAGTGGCTTGCCGGCGCCGATCGGCGGCAGCTGGTCGGCGTCGCCTACGAAGACGACATGCGTCGTCTCGGCGAGACCGTCGAGCAGCACCTCCATCGTGCGCAGGTTGAGCATCGAGGACTCGTCGACGACGACCAGGTCGATCGGCAGCGGATGACCGAGCTTGAAGGTCGGCTCGCTGCCCGGGATCCACTCCAGCATCCGGTGGATCGTCTGCGCCTCGTGTCCGGTCGCTTCCTCCATTCGCCGTGCCGCGCGACCGGTCGGTGCGCAGAGAGCGATCGAAGCGTTGGCGCGCTCTGCCTCGGCGACGATCGCCTTGACGCATGCCGTCTTCCCGACCCCGGGACCGCCGGTCAGAACCGAGATCCGCGCCGCGAACGCGCCTTGCACCGCAGCCCATTGCTCGGCCGTCAGTTCGCCGTCGCCGGCGCTGTCGGCGGGGGGCGACTCGGAGGGCTGGTGGTCGATGTGGGGAGGTGCGGCGGCGCGCGTGCGCAGCGTCTCGGCCACTGCCTGCTCCGAGGCGTGGGTCGGTTCACGGTAAGCGCGCCCTTCGTCGAGCAGGAGCCCGCGGGCGCCGACCAGGACGTCGGGGTCGGGCGCGAGGCCGATCAGGCGGGCCGTGCGGCGGGCGAGCTCGTCGAGCGGCAGGAAGGAGTGACCTTCTCCCTCGGCTTCGGCGATCGCGAAGACGGCTGCCGCCTGCGCCCGGCGCTCGGACTCCGGCGGCACGTCGGCCGCGAGCGCGATGCGGTCGGCGCGCGCGAAGCCGACGCCTTCGACCTCGGTGAGGCGGTAGGGGTCCTCGTGGAGAATCGCCATCGAGCGGTCGCCGAAACGGCGGTGGATCGGAGCGGCGAGGTGGGCCAGCCCATGCGGGGCGAGTTGCACGTGGAGGTCACGGACGGCGCGCGAAGCGTGCCAGGACTCCGCCGCCGCCCCGGCCTGGTTGGCGCTGACCCCTCGCAGCGAGCTGAAGACACCGACCGGGTCGGCCGCGATCGCCGCCAGCACTCCCTCGCCGTACTCGTCTGCCAGCCGTTCGGCTCGGGTCGGGCCGATGTGGCGCAGCGTCGTCAGATAGGCGATGCGGCCCTTGCGGTCCTCGGGGTCGAGCGGCAGGGCGCCGCGCGCCTTCAGCTGCCGCCCGTACTTGGAGTGGGTCTGCCAGTCGCCGCTCACTTCCGCCCGGTCGCCGCTGCCGAGGTGGGCGACGGGCCCGATCAGTGCGAAGCCCTCACCCGTCTCCGCGTCCTGGACCTCCAGCACCGCGTAACCGTCGTCCTCGGCGCTGAAGATCACGCCCAGCACTTCGACCGTGCCGGTATAAGCGGCGGCATCGGCGTCGAAGAGGGTGGCTGCCCCGTCCATCGTGTCGAGGCTAGCGGCCACAATGGCGGTCGATGGGCGAGGCGGTCCTCTTTGCGGTCCTTGCGTCGAGCGCTCTGCCGCTCGGCGCGCTGATCGCCGTCTGGCGCCCGCCGCCGCGGCCGGTGACGGCGGCGCTGCTGGGTTTCGCGGCCGGAGCGCTGATCACCGCGGTGGCCTTCGAGCTTTTCGAGAAGGCCTTCGAGCACGGCGGCGCCTGGCGGGCCGGCGTCGCCTTCTTTGCCGGGGCGACCGCCTTCGTCTTGATCGACGGTTGGCTCGAGCGGCGCAAAGCGCACCAGCAGGCCCGTGGCGGCGCCGTCGGTCTCGCCCTTCTCGCCGGGGTGACGCTCGACGGTGTGCCCGAGAACCTGGCGCTGGGCGTCGCGCTGCTCGAGGGCAGCGCCGCCAGCCTCTTGGTCGCGATCTTTGCCTCCAACCTGCCGGAGGCGATCGTCGGCGCCCAGAAGATGCGCGAGCAGTACGGACGCCAGGACGTCGTCTTGATCTGGAGTGCGACCGCCGTTCTGCTCGCGATCGCCGTGGTCATCGGGTACGGCGCGCTGGAGGGAGTGAGCGACGAGATGCTCTCCTGGCCGCTGGGCTTCGCGGCGGGCGCGGTCCTGGCTTCGCTCGCCGACACCTTGATGCCGGAGGCTTTTGGTGAGGGCGGTCCGCCCGTGGCCTATGCGACCGCGCTCGGCTTTCTCACTTCCTTCCTCATCTCGGCGGCCTGAAGGACGGCCGGGCTCTACGATCGCGGCGATGCCCGCGGCCGGCCGCCACCTGCCCTACGCCGATCGATACTCGGTCGCGGTCGGCGCCGGCCCAGCCGCGACCTGGGAGGCGCTCCTGCGGATCGTCGACGGCTCGTTTTCGACCAGGGCGACCGCGCGGGTCGCGAGCCGCCGCTTGCTGGGCGCGGTCAAGCGACGTGTCGAGCGCTCGGAGCAGCCGCACGGCGAAGCGCGGTGACCAGGGTGGACGCCGGGCGCTTCGGCCTCTGCGACGAGTGCCGCCACCAGCAGCTCGTCCGCAACACGCGCGGCTCGGTCTTCTCGCTCTGCCTTCGTTCGCGGACCGAGGAGCGCTACCCGCGCTACCCGCGGGTTCCGGTGCTCGCCTGTCCCGGCTACGAGCGGCGTGCCAGCGGGTCAGGGGTTCAGCCGAGCAGCCCGACCTGACGCAGGATCGAGACCGAGTCCGAGTAGACGTCCTTGCGCTTGACCAAGCCGCCCTCAAAGGGGATCGAGTCGATGCCGTCCCAGCTCACCGTGCGCCCGGTCGGCGCCGCTTCGAGCTCGCCGCGCCGCATCGGGTTGACGTGGGTCGCGGTTGCCGTCCACTCCTGGACTACGAGGCCCTCGCGGACGTAGAGTCGCCGGGTCTCGAACCGCAGGTCGGGCCAGCTCTCGAAGATCGCGGCGACATGGGCGCGCACCTCCTCGCCGGTCGCCGACTCGCCGGCCGTGTGGTTGGCGAAGACCATGTCCGGTGCGTGCATGGCGACGATCGCATCGACGTCATGGGCGTTCCAGGCGTCGTTGTAGCGGTCGATTGCCCCGCGCAGAGCCTCGATGCCGTCGCGTCCGTCCATCGCCCTGCAGCGTAGAGGCGAATTTGGTTTCCCGCGTGAGAAGGTGGTCGCGGTGGACGCGATGGACCAGGCTCGTGCCGGATCGATCATGGGCGAGGCGTGAGCGCGGACGTCGTCGTGGTCGGCGCGGGCCTCTCGGGCCTGCGGGCGGCGCAGGCGATCGCCGACGCCGGCCGCGAAGTGCTTGTGCTCGAGGCGCGTGACCGGGTCGGCGGGCGCCTCATCAGCACGACGCTTGGCGACCGGGTCGCCGTCGATGTCGGCGGTCAGTGGGTGGGAGACGACCACCGGCGGGTGCGTCGTCTCGCCGGCGAGCTTGGTGTCGAGATCTTCCCCCAGCACGGCGAGGGCCGGAACCTGCTCGACGTGTCCGGGAAGCGCCGTCGCTATCGGGGGACGATCCCGCGGCTCGGGCCGCGCGTCCTCTGGGACGTCTTCCTGGCACGGCGGCGCCTCGACCGGTTGGCGAGCGGGGTTGATGCTGGCGAGCCATGGGCCGCGTCGCGCGCCGCCGAGCTGGACTCGATGACGCTTGCCGAGTGGTGCGAACAGAGCGTGGGCACGCAAATGGCACGCGAGCTGATCGGGCTTGCCGGTCGCACCGTCTGGGGCGCCGGGCCCGAGGAGCTGTCAATGCTGCACGTCCTCTTCTACGTGCGTTCGGCCGGCAGCTTCGACAAGCTGATCGACACCGAGGGCGGCGCCCAGCAGGACCGCCTCGACGGCGGCGCTCAGCTGCTGCCGCTCGGCCTCGCGGAGGCGCTCGGCGATCGTGTCCGCCTCGGGACGCCGGTGCGGCGGATCGAGCGGCGCCCGCACTCTGCAGTGGTGGTCTGTGATGACTTGCGAATCGAGGCGGAGCGCGTCGTCGTGGCGCTGCCGGCGGCACTGGCGGCTCAGATCGAGTTCGAGCCTCCGCTCCCCGACCTCCAGCGCTTGCTGGGCGAGCGTCTGCGCCCAGGCCGGCTGACCAAGTGCATGGCGCTGTACGAGACGCCGTTCTGGCGAGAGGAGGGCCTCAGCGGCGAGGCTGTGACCGATGCCGGGCCGGTGACGCTGACCTTCGACAGCTCGCCGCGCGACGGCTCGGCCGGCGTCCTGCTCGGCTTCGTCGGAGGGCCGGAGGTCGGCGACCTACAGGGGATGGGGGAGGGAGAGCGCCGCGAGGCC
>DASTYR010000147.1:0-3235 GCA_035764795.1 Solirubrobacterales bacterium
CGCGGAAAGAGGATTCGGGCGATGGCGGCCAGCGCGTAGGGGCGAGGTACGTAGCGCTCGGGCTTGCCCTCCAACCCGCACTCGACGATCGCCTCGGCGACCCGCTCGGGCTTCGAGACGATCCAGCGGGTCAGCGCTCGCTCATGCAGCTCGTTGGCGGGGAAGCCCTCGGTGGCGACGAAGCCGGGCAGTACCAGCCCGACGTGGACGCCGTGCGGCCGCTCCTCGGCATACAGCGAGTCGCTCCAGCCGATCAGGGCAAACTTGCTGGCCGAGTAGGCGCCGGTGCGCGGGCGCGAGACGCGCCCGGCGGTGCTTGCGACGTTGACGATCGCGCTCGGCGAGGAGGCGCGCAACAGCGGCAGCAGCGCCTCGGTCAGGCGCACGACCGCGTTGAAGTTGAGCTCCATGTGGCGGCGGACGTTGTCGTAGCCCTTCTCGGCGAAGGTCCCGCGCCAGGCGGCGCCGGCGTTGTTGACGAGCAGGTCGAGGCGACCGCCGTGACGCTGCTCGAGGTGGGCGCGGATCCGGGCCGGCGCCTCGGCTTCGGTGAGGTCGGCACCGAGCCAGCTTGCCGCGCAGGGCAGCGACTCGGCGAGCGCCCGCAGCCGCTCCTCGCGGCGCGCGACGAGGACGAGCTCGAGGTTCGGCTCACGCGCCAGCCGTTGTGCGGTCGCCTCGCCGATCCCGCTGGAAGCACCCGTTACAAGGGCCGTGGTCGCCGTCTTGCTCATCGCCGGCAACGCTAGTCCAAGCCGCGTCGAGCCCGCTGAGCCGGCTGGCATACTGCATCGTCCTCATGGCCGAGATCCCCTCATTACTCGACCGCCTGCTGCGCCCTGTAGCCCCCTCCGGGCACGAGGAACCGGCGGCCGCCGCCTGGCGCGAGGCGGCTTCGTTCGCGAGCCTCTCAGCCGACGGGCTCGGCTCCTCGATCGCCCGCATCGGCGAGGAGGCGCCACTGCTGGCCGTCGTCGGCCACATCGACGAGATCGGTCTGACGATCACCCACATCGACGACAAGGGGTTCCTCTACTTCGCTCCGATCGGAGGCTGGGACCCGCAGATCCTGGTCGGACAGCGGGTCTCGATCCGCAGCCGCGACGGCCTCGTGCCGGGAGTCGTCGGCCGCAAGCCGATCCACCTGCTCGACCCCGACCAGCGCAAGAAGGTGGTCGAGCTGAAAGGGCTGCACATCGACATCGGCGCCGCCGACGGCGATGAGGCGACCGCGCTGGTGCGGGTCGGAGACCCGGTTACGATCGCCGCCGAGCCGGTGCGCCTCGCCGGCAACAGGCTGATCGGGCGCGCCATGGACAACCGGCTTGGTGCCTACGTCGCCCTGGAGGCGTTGCGGCGCTGCCACGAGGGCGGTGAGCTGCGCGGCAGCTTCGCCGCCGTCGCCGCCGTGCAGGAGGAGATCGGACTCTTTGGCGCCCGTACCTCGGCCTTCCAGATCCGCCCCGACCTGGCGCTGGCCGTAGACGTAACCCACGCCACCGACGCGCCGGGGGTCGACGCCAAGCAACTCGGCGAGCACCCGCTCGGCTCGGGGCCGGCGATAACCCGCGGCTCGACCCTCTCGCCCAAGGTCTTCGAGCTGCTGCTGGAGGCCGCCGAGGAGGAGGGGATCGACCACACGATCGCCGCCAGCGGCCGCAGCACCAGCACCGACGCCGACGCGATCCAGATCTCGCGCACCGGGATACCCACCGGCCTCGTCTCGATCCCGCTCCGTTACATGCACTCGCCGGTCGAGATGGTCGATCTCGCCGACCTCGAGGCGACGGTGACGCTGATCGCCGCCTTTGCCAAACGGCTCGACGCCGGCGTCGACCTCAGCCGCTGAGCGGCACGAGGGCCTCGCGCGCGCCGACCACGACCCTGTCGCGACCTTCTGACTTGGCGGCGTAGAGGGCCGCATCCGCTTCGGCGACGAGGCGATCCGTGTCGACGACCCCGGCTCCGGAGATCGCCACCCCGATGCTGACGGTCACCGGGACGCCGACAGGGCGGCGGTCGCGGACTTCCCGCCGCAGGCGCTCGGCGATCTCAACCGCGTCCTCCTCACCGGCACCGGGCAGCACGACGAGGATCTCCTCGCCGCCGACCCGATAGATGGAATCGCCGGCGCGCAGGGTCGCGCGCATCGTGTAGGCGACGTCCTGCAGGACCGCGTCGCCGGCGGCGTGGCCGAGCTGGTCGTTGACGCGCTTGAAGTGGTCGAGGTCGCAGAGCAGGAGCGCGTGTGAGAGTCCGTCCTCGCTGCTGCTCGGCTCGCCGTCGAGCTCCGCCAACCGCTGCTCAAGGGCGCTGCGGTTGCAGAGGCCGGTCAGCGAGTCGACGGTGGAGCGGCGCCGGTGGGCGCGGTCGGACTCGACCAGGGCGCCGGAAAGGATGACGCTGCAGAGGACGAGCGCAGCCGCGGCCATCACCTCCTGGTAATGGGCGGCTGCGACGGCGTGGTCCAGTCCGTAGGTGGCGAGGCCCAGCAGGGCGAGGATGTAGGCGGCGCCAATCACCATGCCGCGCGGCTCAAAACGGGCGCCGACCGTGACGGCGGGCAGCGCGAACCACATCAGGGCCGGGCTTTCGGCCCCGCCGGTGATGACGACTGCGTCGGCGATCAGGAGCGGCAGGATCCCCCAGGCGGTCGCCACCCAGATGGCCGGGTGGGTGCTGCTCTGCATGAAGCGGTCGGCGACGGTGAAGCCGGCCAGGCCGACGGCCAGGGGGGCGATCCACCACCAGCCGATGTCTGAGCTGATCGCTGCCAGGCCGAGCGCGAGGATCACGAAGCAAGCGAGGCGGTAGCGACGCATCCGCAGCTCCATGTCGATCAGCCGTTCGCGGCGGGCGCCGTCGCGGACGGCGACCAGCGACTCCTTGGGCGGCGCGAGGTCCGTTTCGCGCGGTGCCCGCAGTCTCTCCAGGCTGAGCTTCACCCACTCCGCATCGGCGCCGGCGCGGCGAGACTTGAGCCTGGGGCGCCTTGCCCAGCGAACTCTCTTGTCTGCGTGATGCTCAGTCGATCCGTTGCAGGTCCTTCGGCAACCCGCTGAGGTTTCTGCAGCCGTCTGGCTCCACCACGACAAGATCCTCGATCCGCACGCCGAGCTCGCCGGGCAGGTAGACGCCCGGCTCGATCGTCACCACCTCCCCCGCCCCCAGCACGTCCTCAGAGCGCGGCGAGACGCGCGGCGCCTCGTGCACCTCGAGGCCGACACCGTGTCCG
>DASTYR010000148.1:0-2634 GCA_035764795.1 Solirubrobacterales bacterium
CGCCGAAGCCGAGGGTGGCAGCACCGGGGTCGATCCCCATCACGACTGGCATGAGGACTGATTCTGCGAGGAAGGCCGGATGCCTTCGTGCGGCTAGGCGGCCAGCTTCTGCAGGACGTCGTCGGGGATGTCGAAGTTGGCGTGGACCTCGTTGACGTCGTCGTCGTCTTCGAGCGCCTCGATCAGGGCCAGCAGCGATTTGGCGTCGTTGCCCTTGACCTCGACCGTGCTCTTCGGCTCCATCGCAATCTCGGCGGACTTGACTTCGATGCCGGCGCCCTCGATCGCCTCGCGCACCGCCGCCAGGTCGGACGGTCCGCAGAGGGCGCGCAGCTGGTCGCCTTCGTCGCGCACGTCGTCGGCGCCGGCGTCGATGGCGACGATCAGGTCGTCCTCGTCGTAGCGCTCGGCGTCGACCCCCACCGCGCCCCGCTTCTCGAAGATCCAGGCGACCGAGCCGGGCTCGCCGAGGCTGCCGTTGTGCTTGCTGAAGGCGTGGCGGACTTCGGCGCTGGTGCGGTTGCGGTTGTCGGTCAGCGCCTCGACCAGGATCGCGGCGCCGCCTGGCCCATAGCCCTCGAACACGACGCTCTCGATCGCCGTCGCGTCGCCGCCGGCGCCGGTGCCGCGGTCGATCGCCCGCTGGATGTTGTCCTTGGGCATCGAGGCGTCGCGGGCCTTCTGGATCGCCGTAGCGAGCGCCGGGTTGCCGTCGGGATCGCCGCCGCCGTCACGCGCGGCGACGGTGATCGCCCGCGCCAGCTTGGTGAAGAGCTTGCCGCGTTTGGCGTCGGCCGCGCCCTTCTTGTGCTTGATCGAAGACCACTTCGAGTGCCCGGACATCGTTTGCCATTCTATGAGCCGTGCGGGCGCTCACGGCAAGCTTCGTGTTCGTGGCGATGCTGTTCGCCGCGCTGGCGCTGTGGACGGCGATCCCCTTGGGCTGGATCTTCGTCGGCTCCAAGCTCTCCGACACCCAGTTCCCGAGCCAGGGGCCCTACGCGGTCGTGGCGGTCGGGACCCTCGTCACGATCGTGCTCGACGCCTGGCTGATCGGCCGCCTCAACAGCCTCTACGTGCGCGTCACCGGCACCAACCGCCTGACGCCGATGCGACCGGCCTGGCTCAAGAGCATGCGCGACAGCTCGACCCCGGTCGGCACGACGACCGTGGTCGAGGCGGTGCTGATGGGCTCGGTCCTGCTCGCCGGTGCCGTCTTCGTCGCCTGGTTCTTCTTGCTGGCGGGCTCGCCTCTACCGAGTCAGTAGCAACCCAGCTGACGACGCAAGCGCTTCTCGCGGCGGGTGGCGCCGTAGGGGGAACCGCCCCTAGGAAGCTTTAGCTACCGGAAGGGGCGGTGGGTCCCCTGCGGCGACAGGACCCGCCGCGCCGAAACGCTCAAACCACGAACTTGCCGTCTTCCTGCATGACCGTCCCGTCGACTTCCAGCTTGCCGCCGAGGCGCAGGTCACAGACGAGGTCGGTGTGGACTGCGGACTCGTTGACGCCGCCGGACTCGGGGTAGCTACGGCCGACGGCCATGTGGACGGTGCCGCCGAGCTTCTCGTCGAGCAGCACCTCGCGGGTGCCGCGGTCGATCGCATAATTGGTGCCGATCCCCAGCTCGCCGAGGCGACGGGCCCCCTCGTCGGTGTCGAGCAGCTCGACCAGGTACTCCTCGCCGCGCTCGGCGCTGGCGTCGACGACCTTGCCGGCCTCGAAGCGCAGCCGCACCCCGGCAACCTCGCGGCCGCCGATCGTCGCAGGCAGGTGGAAGCTGACCTCGCCCTCGACCGAGTCCTCGACCGGGCCGGTGAAGAACTCGCCGTCGGGCATGTTGTGGCGACCGTCGCAGGGGATGAACTTGCGACCGGCGATGCCGAGCTTGATGTCGGTCCCCGGCGCGACCACCCTGACCTCCTCGTGTCCGTCGATCCACTCGGCCAGCCGCTTGCACTCCTCCGAGGCCTTCTGCCAGGCGGTCAGCGGGTCGCCGTCGGTGGCGAGGCAAGCGCCGTAGTAGAAGTCCTCGTAGTCGGACAGGCTCATCTCGGCCTCCGAGGCATAAGCGTTGGTCGGGAAGAGCGTGTAGCACCAGCGGAACTCGCCTTTTGCGCTGCGCTCCATCGCCCGCGCGAGGAGCTCGCCGGTGGCGGTCTGGCGGCGCATCTGCTTCTCGGGCGGCACCGCCGAGAGCTCGCGGGTGTTGGCGCTGGCGCCGATCGCGATCCGCACGTCAACGTTCTCCAGCAGCCACTCGGAGACCGGCGAGACCCAGTCGAGCTGGGCATCGGAGGCGTGCTTGTAATAGGCCACCGCCTGACCGTCGAGCGAGACGTTCATGATCGGACGTCCGCCGGCCTGCAGGACCTGCTCGTAGACCGCGAGCAGCAGCGGCTCGGCGCCGCTCTCGCCGTCGATCGAGACGACCTCCCCCTCTTTGACCTCGGTCGAGTAGCCGACCAGGATCTTCGCCAGGCGCTCGACTCTGGGATCTCTCACGTCTCCGCCTCCTCGTGGATGCGCTCGCGCATCCGGGTCGTCATTGCCATGAACAGGGCGTGCAGACGCGAGTCCTCGGTCAGCTCCGGATGGAACGCGCAGACCAGCACGTTGCCTTCGCGCGCCGCGACC
>DASTYR010000149.1:0-2601 GCA_035764795.1 Solirubrobacterales bacterium
TGCTCCTCGAGCTGGCGCTTCTTGTTCGTGAGCTGGCGCTCCTGGTCGCGGAGGTTCGCGGCCTTCTCGAACTCCTGGGCGTCGATCGACGCCTCCTTCTCGCGCCTCGTGGTCTCGATCTCCTCCTCGAGGTCGCGGTAGACCGGCGGCGCGCTCATCGACTTGATCCGCAACCGCGAGGCGGCCTCGTCGATCAGGTCGATCGCCTTGTCGGGGAGGAAGCGGTCGGAGATGTAGCGGTCGGCGAGTTCGGCGGCGGCCTCCAGCGCGTCGTTGGTGATGTTGACGCGGTGGTGCTGCTCGTAGCGCTCGCGCAGACCCTCGAGGATCTTGACCGTGTCCTCGACCGAGGGCTGGTCGACTTTGATCTGGGCGAAACGGCGCTCCAGCGCCGAGTCGCGCTCCAGGTATTTGCGGTACTCGTCAAGCGTCGTCGCGCCGATCGTCTGCAGCTCGCCGCGGGCCAGCGCCGGCTTGAGGATCGAGGCGGCGTCGATCGCGCCCTCGGCCGCCCCGGCGCCGACCAGGTTGTGGAGCTCGTCGATGAAGAGGATGATGTCGCCGCGCTGGGTGATCTCTTTCATCACCTTCTTGAGGCGCTCCTCGAACTCGCCGCGGTACTTGGAGCCGGCGACCAGCGCGGCCAGATCAAGCGTGTAGATCTGCTTGTTCTTGAGCAGTTCCGGCACCTCGCCTTTGTTGATGCGGGCGGCGAGGCCCTCGACGACGGCGGTCTTGCCGACCCCCGGCTCACCGAGCAACACCGGGTTGTTCTTGGTGCGGCGGGAGAGGATCTGCATGATCCGCTCGATCTCGGTTTCGCGACCGATGACAGGGTCGAGCTTGCCCTCCTCGGCGAGCTTGGTCAGGTTGCGGCCAAACTGGTCGAGCAGTTTCGAGGACTTCTTGCCGCCCTCGCCCTGCCCGCCCGAGCCGCCGCCTTGCCGGCGGCCACCTGGCCCCGACAGCATGCGGATCACCTCGTTGCGGATCTTGTCCGAGTCGGCGTCGAAGTCGAGCAGGATGCGGGCGGCGACGCCCTCGTTCTCCCGCACCAAACCGAGCAGGATGTGCTCGGTGCCGATGTAGTTGTGGCCAAGCGAGAGCGCCTCGCGCAGCGCCAGCTCGAGCACCTTCTTGGCACGCGGGGTAAAGGGAATCTGGCCGGAAGTGACCTCCTCGCCGGAGCCGACGATCCGCACCACCTGCGAGCGAACCCGCTCGGTGGTGATATCGAGAGACTCGAGAACCCGGGCCGCCAGGCCCTCCTCCTCGCGCAGCAGCCCGAGCAAGATGTGCTCCGTGCCGATGTAGTTGTGCTTGAGCGTCCGGGCCTCTTCCTGGGCCAGGACGACTACTTGTCGGGCGCGCTCAGTGAATCTCTCGAACAAAAGGCTTCCTCTTCCTCAACCTCTCAAATGGTCAAACCGGGTGATGGTCGGAAGTACCGGGGACGCCCGTCGCTAAACGGAAGGCGCCCATGTCTGTTCCACAGGATACCGGGCGGTCCTCGTCGGCCATGGGCTCCGGATTGCCGCTAGGAGCGGGCTTCTGCCCGGTGTTTGGACGCTCAGGAGCGCATCGCCGGGAAGAGCACGACCTCCCGGAGGCTGCGGGCGCCGCCGAGGATCATCGCCAGCCGGTCGATCCCGAGGCCGACCCCACCGGTCGGCGGCATGCCGTGTTCGAGGGCCTCGACGAAGAGCTCGTCGTAGGGCTGCGCCTCCTCGTCGCCCCGCGCCAGCTCGGCCGCCTGCTGCTCGAAACGTCGCCGCTGCTCGTCGGGATCGTTGAGCTCGCTGAACGAGTTGGCGATCTCCATGCCGCCGCAGAAAGCCTCCCAGCGCTCGACCAGACCCGCCTCGGAGCGATGCGCCTTGGCGAAGGGTGAGAGCTCGACGGGGTAGTCGAGCAGGAAGGTCGGCTGCACGAGGTGAGGCTCCACTTCCTTGGAGACGAGACCGTCGACCAGCTTTCCCCAACCCTCGGCCGGGTCGGGCTCGACCCCCATCGCCGCCGCGAGCGCATCGCGGCTCGGGTGCTCGGCGATATCGATGCCGGTGCGTTCGCGAATCGCCTCGCGCAGGGTCAGCCGGCGCCAGGGCGGCGAAAGGTCGATCTCCACCCCGTCGCGCTCCACCTTGGTCGTGCCCAGCACTCGCTCGGCGACCGTGGCGACGAGCAGCTCGAGGTCGCTCGCCGTCTTCTCGTAGTCGGCATAGGCCTCGTACCACTCGAGCATCGTGAACTCGGGGTTGTGCTTGTGGGAGATGCCCTCGTTGCGGAAGTCCTTGCCGAGCTCGTAGACGCGATCGATGCCGCCGACGACGAGCCGCTTGAGGTAGAGCTCGGTCGCGATCCGCAAGTAGAAGTCGCGGTCGAGCGCGTTGTGGTGGGTGACGAAGGGCCGCGCCAGGGCGCCGCCGTAGAGCGGCTGCAGGACCGGCGTCTCGACCTCGACGAAGCCGCGGTCGTCGAGCCAGCGGCGGACCTCGGCGACCGTCCGCGCGCGGATCCGGAAGCGCTCGCGCACCTCGGGGTTGGCGATCAGATCGAGCTCGCGGTGCCGGTATCGGGTCTCGACGTCGTGGAGCCCGGCGT
>DASTYR010000150.1:0-2346 GCA_035764795.1 Solirubrobacterales bacterium
TGTCGGAGGGCAGGCCGACGTGGCGCAGGGCGTGCTGGCGGGCGGCGCCGGTGCCGCCCTCGAAGCCTGACAGCGTGATGATGTCCGCCCCCGCCTTGGCGATCCCGAGCCCGATCGTGCCGATGTTCGGCACGACGGGGACCTTGACCGAGACCCGCACGTCAGGGTTGACGGTCTTCAGCTCGTCGATCAGCTCGGCCAGGTCCTCGATCGAGTAGAGGTCGTGGTTGTTGGAGGGCGAGATCAGGTCGGTGCCGGGCGCCGCGTTACGGGCGGCGGCGACCTTCTCGGAGACCTTCTTGCCGGGCAGGTGGCCGCCCTCTCCCGGCTTCGCCCCCTGGCCGATCTTGATCTCGGCGACATAGGAGGAGTTGAGCATCTCGGCCGAGACGCCGAAGCGGCCCGAGGCGACCTGCTGGCCGCGCCACTTGCGGTACTTGCCGTACATGTCGCGGATCTCGCCGCCCTCGCCGTTGACGCAGAGGATGTTGATCGCCTTCGCCGCCTCAGCGTAGGCGCGGAAGGCCGGCTCGGACTGCGAGCCGAAGCTCATCGAGGAGATCACGACGGGGTAGTCGTGGTGACCTACGCCGGCGTCGACCGTCGACGGGTCGGCGATCGGCTCGCGGTCGCCCTTCAGCCCCATGATGTGGCGCATCGAGATCGGGCTCTGGGCCTCGAGGTCGCGCACCTTCTCGGAGTACTCCTCGTAGGTGCCGGTCCCGTTGGCGGTCGCGATCGCGGCCTTGTAGACCTTCGGGTAGAAGCGGAACGTCTTCGCCGGTTTCGCCCCGTCGTCGCCGGCCAGGTCGTGAGCGCGCTGGTTGGTGTCCTCGTCGAGGTCGGTGAAGCCGACGCCGCCCTTGGTCGACGCCGCGAAGGCCTCGGTCTGGAAGATCTCCGCCAGCTCCGGCTTGACGCCGATCGAGGAGAACTGGCGCGCGTAGCCGCGCACCTCGTGAATCCCGATCGTCGAGATCACTTTCTCGATCCCCTTCTTCAGCGCCGCGCAGAGGTTGCCGATGTCGGTCTCGTAGTCCTCGACGCAGATCACCTCGACCATCGTGTAGGGGCAGACGCCGTTGGCGCCGAGGCCGAGGGCCAGCATCACGTCGTGGACGTTGCGCAGCGCCGCGGAGCGCAGCACGATGCCGCAGCGCCGCCGCAGGTTCTCTTCGCCCGGCTCGACCTTGTACTGCTTGAGCGCCTGGTCGATGGCCGAGGTGGCGAGATGCGGGTCGAGGTAGCGGCGGTCGGCCCCGTAGACGGTGCGATCGGTGAGGACCAGGAGCTCGGCCCCGTCGCGCACCTTCTTCACCGCTTCCTGCTTGATCCGCTCGATCGCGCCGCGGGTCGTCTCGGACTCGAGCAGCGAGACGTCGAGCGCCGCCGCGCGGTCGCGGAACTCCTCCCAGAGGTCCTCGATCAGGTAGGTGCGGTGCTCGCGGGCGATGCGACGGTAGGCCTTGTCGGAGAGCGGTGCCAGGTCGTGATGGCCGCCGAGGATCACCGGGAAGGAGGTCTCCACCGTGCCGGTGTCCTCGCCGGCGCTCTCGATCGCCGGCCGGCGGCCGAAGACGGCGCGGGTGGAGAAGTGCTCCATCTCCCGTTCGCGGTCGAGCGCCGGGTTGGTGACGACGGCGACCGTCTCCTTGAAGTAGTCGGCGAGGTTCTGGCGCTCGGGCGAGAGCGCGGCGAGCGGGCCGTCGTAGCCGAGCGAGCCGACCGGCTCGGCGCCGTTGGAGGCCATCTGCTGGACCAGTTTGACGTCGTCTCGCTGCCAGCCGAAGCCGGCGAGGACGCGGTCGGAGACCTTGACCGGCTCCTCGGGGCCGGCGTCCGAGTATCCCGGCACCTCGCCGCCCTCGAGCGGGCCGCCGGTGTCGAGCGCGCGGTCGTAGCCGGCCGTCGCCTCGACGCCGTTGCGGCGCAGCCAGCGGTCGCGGACGATCCGCAGCATCGCGTCGTGGGGGCGCAGGGTCGAACGCTTCGCGGTGCGGTCGATCTCCACCAGCGCCTTCTCGCCCGGGGCGAGCGGCTTCGGCTCGGAGACCATCTTGGACACGGGGACGACGCCCGGCTCGGAGCTGAAGACGAAGTCGTCGGTGCTCTCGACCTGCCAGAGCGGTCGCAGGCCCATCGCGTCGGCTGAGAAGACGCACTCGTCGGCGTGGCGGGCTATCAGCGCCACCGGGCCCTGCGCGAAGGGGCCCATCGCCTGCCGCAGGTACATGTAGAAGGGATGCAGGTCCTCGGGCAGCGAGCGGACCTCGGGGGCGATCGGCGGCACCACCATCTCCATCGCCTCGGCCAGGCTGAGGCCGTCGTGGGCTACCAGCGTCTCGA
>DASTYR010000151.1:0-4348 GCA_035764795.1 Solirubrobacterales bacterium
GCCCCCTGGTTCCAGCAGCGGGTGGCGCGGGTCCCGCTGTATCTGGTCGGGACCTGCTCGGGCGGGCGGGCGGCGATCGAGCTGGCTGGCCGCTACCCGGACCGCTTCGCCGGGTTGTTGCTGATCGCCCCCCTGCTGCAGACCCTGTTCGACCCCGAGTCCGAGCCGGACAGCGTCGACCCGGAGCTGGTCGAGTATCTGCGCGCCAGTCTCGACCACGTGTTCGCCTGGATCCTGGTCGGCGAGGACGACCTCTGCGACGTGCCACGCCTGGTCGAGTGCCTGGGGCCCGACCGGGTCGAGGTCGAGGTCGTCCCGGGCATGGCGCTTCACTTCGCCGACCACCCCCCGATCCAGCGCGAGCTGTATCGGCGGCTGAGCACCCGGCTCTCGGCCGCGCTGGCGACGAAGCCCCCCGATCTGCCGGCGCAGCCGGCGCGGCGGTGAGGATGAGCGAGGATCCGGGGCGACCGGCGCGGCCCTGGCAGGCTCCGGGCAGTCCGCACGACCAGATCCGCGAGCTCTTCCATAACGAGCTGCGCGCCGAGGCTCCGCGGTGGGAGCGCGAGCGCCGGCTCCCGCGCTCGGTCTTCACGCGCCTCGCCTCGACCGGCGCCTTCGCCGCTCGCTGGCCACTGGGGGGCGACGGAGACTTCTCGGTGGCCGCGACGCTCGCCCGCGAGGCGGCCCTGACCTCGGTCGGCGCCGCGATCGGCCTCTCCCTCCACACCGACGGCTTCCTGCCGCTCATTCAGCGAAGCGAGTGGGGTCAGGAGATGAGAGGGCGGGTGCTCGACGGCTCGCTGATCGGCTGCGTCGCGGTCTCGGAGCCCGCGAGTGGCTCGGACGTCACCCGCTGCGAGACGCGGGCCGAGCGCAGCGGCAGCGGCTGGGTGATCGACGGCCGCAAGCAGTACGTGTCGAACTTCGAGACCGCCACGGACTGCGTCGTCTTCGCGCGCACCGGAGAGGGGGGGTTGGGCGGGTTCACGCTGTTCGCCGTGCCCACCGATGCGCCGGGCATCACGGCGACGCCCCACGCGACGATCGGCGCGCGCGCCGCGGGTACCTGCGCCGTCGACTTCGAGCAGGTCGAGGTGCCCACCGAGCGCCGGCTGGGACCCGTCGGGTCGGGCCTGCCGTCGGTCCTCGGCTTCCTGCGCCGCGAGCGCCTTTGGGTGACGATCGGAAGCACGGCGCTGGCCGAGCTGTGCTTCGAGGCCGCCCACGCGTTCGCCTGCTCGAGGCAGGTCGGCGGCGAGCCGCTGATACGTCGTCAGGCGATCGCCCATCGCCTCGCCGACATGAGGACGACCCTGGCGGCGACCGAGTCGATCGCGGCCGAGTTGACCACTGAGATGATCGACGGCGGCGTATCGGCGGGGCGGGCGGCGGAGGGGAAGCTGTTCGCCGCCGGCAGCGCCTGCCGGCTGGCCGACGAGGCGATCCAGATCCTCGGCGGCCGCGGCTACACCGAGGAGACCCCGATCGCGGCCCTCTTCAATGACGTCCGCGTGCTTCGCATCGGCGGCGGCACCGACGAGATCCTGCGCGAGCTGATCGACCGGACCGAGGGTCCCGGGGCGCTCGCCGAGCACCCAGCGGTCGCCGCGGCAGCAGCAGCTTCGCTACCGGTCGGGGGTGCGGCGCGGTGAGCGCGCCGGCGACCGTCCCCGAGGCGCTCCTTGCCACGGCCGGGCGCTCGGTCGGGGAGTACCTCTTCCACCTCGAGGACGGCGTCGCGTCGTTCTCCTGCGCGGAGCTGGCGGAGCGTGCCGGGCGGGGGGCGCAGTGCCTGCTGGCGCTCGGGGTCGAGCCCGGCGACACGGTCGGGGTCCTGGGTCCCAACCGGCCCGAGTGGGTCGTCTGGGCTTTTGCCACCTGGTTTGCGGGCGCGGTGCTGGTTCCGGTGCAACTGCCGCTGCGGATTCGCGATCCGGAGGCCTACGTCGAGCAGTTGCGCAGCGTGGTGGGGGCGGCCGGCTGTCGGCGGGTGCTTGCCGAGCCGGGGCTTGCGGCGGCGCTGCCGGACGGGCTGGCGATGTCGTGGGAGGAGGGCGGCGAGCGAAGCGCTGCCGACCCCGTCTTGCCCACACCTGAGGACGCCGCCGTGATCCAGTTCAGCTCCGGCAGCACCGCGGCGCCGAAGGGTGCCCGCCTCACCCACCGCGCCGTCGCGGCGCAGATGGAGCTCCTGCGAGAAGCCTACGAGCGCGAGGACGGAAGCTCGCGCCGGCTGGTCAACTGGACCCCGTTCTTCCACGACCTCGGTCTCTTTCCCAATCTGATCCGGCCGGCGTTCTCGGGCGCCACGATCCACCAGCTGCCGACCGACCGCTTCGCCCGCGACCCGGCCGAGTGGCTGCGCCTGATCGAGCGCACCGGGGCGGCGATAACGGCCGGCCCGGCGAGCGCCTACGGCAGCGCCCTGCGGGCGCTCGAGCGGCGCGGCGAGAAGCCTGACCTCGGCTCCCTGGAGGCCGCCTACTTCGGAGCGGAGCCGGTCGACCCGGGGGTCGCCGAGCGGCTGGTGGCGAGCGCCCCGGACCTCAACCTCGACCCCGAGGCCCTGGGGGCCGCCTACGGCCTTGCCGAGGCGGTGATGGCAGCCTCCTACACCGCGCCGGGGGCGGGCCTGCACTTCGACCGCGTCTCCCTGGCGCAGCTGACCGGCGCCGGTGTCGCGGCGCCGGCCGATGGCGAGGAGCCCGTGCGGATGATCGCCACCTGCGGATCGCCCCGGACCGACCTTCGCATCGTCGGCCCGCAGGGAGGCGAGCTGCCCGAGCGCCGGGTCGGAGAGATCCAGCTGCAGGGGTCCTCCCTCATGAGTGGCTACGTCGGCGAGGAGGCGCCCGACCCCTTCCGCGGGGGTTGGCTCTGCACCGGCGACCTCGGCTACCTGGCAGACGGCGAGCTCTTCGTCACCGGACGCGCCAAGGACGTGATCATCGCCATGGGCAGCAACTACTACCCCGATGACTTCGAGTGGGCCGCCGGCCGCGTCGAGGGCGTCCGCCCCGGCCGCTGCATCGCCTTCGCCAAACCCGAGACCGAGGAGGTCGTGATCCTCGTAGAGGCCCGAGACGGCGCCCCCGACGATCTCGGCAGCCGCGTGAAGCGCACGGTCGCCGCCTCCGTCGGGATCGGCCCCAGCGAGGTCGTCGTCCTGCCTCCCGGCACCTTGGAGAAGACGACCAGCGGCAAGCTGCGCCGGGCGGCGATGCGCGAGGCGTACTCCAGCGGTCAGCTGATCGACAGATAGCACGCGCGCAGACCTACGTGCAGCTCCCGGCGACACGCGCGCGCACCTGCGCGCGTGCCTCTCGCTTTCACGGCATTTGCTGGACAAACAGGGCGAAGAAGAGCCGCATCGTGCAAACCTTTAAGAATTCATTGACTATTAAGACACTCCGGGCTATCGATATTCCCTCTCCTGAAACCAGGAGCGCGCCGGCCGTACCGGCGGGCGTGAACAGCACTAGAAGGGAACAGAGATGACCAAGTATCTGAAGGCCCTCGGGCTCGCCATGGTCGCCGCCTTCGCGTTCAGCGCGATCAGCGCGGCCGGTGCCTCCGCCCAGACAGCCGGCCACATCACATCCGACGGTCCTGTCGGACTGATTGGGACGGAGATATCGGAAGCGAGTGGCGGGGGTCCGAACAAATTCACAGCGTTCGGGAGCAATGTGGAATGTGACTCCGTCTATGAAGGCCATAAAGAGAACTCGACACCGTCGAAAGGCACAAAGGAACTGATTTCGAGCGGTGAAACATCCACCACAATCACCCCGAAATGGACTAACTGCAACGGCGGTAGGCACATCGATACGAGATCATGCGACATGGAGATCTCCGACGCGACAACAACAGGCGGCGTCGCTGGTACATATGGCGTCCTTGGTGCAATTGAGTGTAATACCCCAGGCGACTACATTTTCGTTGACGCTACAGCGGGCTGTGACGTCAGGGTCTTTGAACAGACAAACCTCAGCGGTGCTCACCTCACGAACCAGGGCGGCGGTCATATGCGTCTGCACGGGACTATCACCGGCATTCACGCTACAACCAGCTGCTTTGATCTCACAACTACGAGCGCGTCGCTCCATCTCGACGTGACAATTAAAGGTACAAACGCAGAAGGTGGCGCAACAGCAGTCTCAATAAGCGACTAGCTGGTGTAACCAACAAGCCGCTGGTGTAACAAACAAGCGACGGGGTCGGCTACGGCCCCGTCGCTCTGTGCGTTCAAAGTACCTAAATAAAAAATAGTAGTACCTTGACAAGCGCTAAGTCATACCCCTATACTTTCAGTCGGCTCGGTAACAAAACGGGAACTAACGAGTGC
>DASTYR010000152.1:0-3462 GCA_035764795.1 Solirubrobacterales bacterium
ATCGAGTTCAAGCTGCGGAACGGCTACACGCCTGCGGAGATCCTTGGCAAGGCGCGCAGCCTCAAAGGCGTCCTGGAGCCGTTTTCGGCCCACGGCAACCTGGAGATGCTGCGCCGGGCCGGCTTCCAGGACGTCATGCCGGTGATGAAAGACATGTGCTTCGAGGGCTTTCTGGCGATCAAATAGCGATGTCCCGCGCCGATCGATACGAGATAGACGGGGTCGGCTTCACCCTGCGCGATCCCGATGCCAGCACCGTCCGCGAGACGGTGCCCGGCCACAGCTATGAGCCAGGGGTGACGCGCCTGCTGCGGGCGCTGCTTCAAAAGGGTGAGCCGACCTTCGTCGACATCGGCGCCCTCTACGGCTACTTCGCCCTCTACGCCGCCGCGCTAAATCCCCGGTGCCGGGTTCACGCTGTCGAGCCTCACCCGCAGTACCACGACGTGCTGACCGCGAACGTCAGGGACAACGGGGTGGCCGTCGAGTGTCACCGCGTCGCCTTCAGCGACACCACCGGTGCTGTTGGGATGCGCGGCAAGGCGCTGGAGGGCCCGCGAGCTGGCCGCCCACTGCAGTCCCTGGCGAGAGGAGCCGCTCGTTCGCTCGCCCGGCGCAGTGCGGCGAAGGCAAGCTCCGAGCACGGGTCGGGCGCCGCGACGGACGGGTTGGCACGGCGGGTCTCGCTGCTCGAGTGGGGCGGCGCGGCGCTGAAGCACACGGTTCGCAGCGCCCGACGGGCGGCTCGACCGGCGGCCACGGTTGCTGCGCTGCGGTACGACGACTGGGCTGATCAAAACGGGGTTCGGGCGGACGTCGTAAAGATCGACGTGCATGGTGCCGAGGGGATGGTTCTCGCCGGGATGGCGGCGTCCCTGCGTCACCTCGATTCCGTGCTGGTCGAGGTACACAGCCCGCAGATGATGCTCGGCCATGGGCCGAGCGAGGTACTCGACATGCTCGAGAACGGCGGTTTCCGGCTGTATGAGGTGGTGGGGTTCAGAACCGACGCGGCGGGGGTCGAGGCGCTCGTCGGGAAGCGTCGTCGCGACTTCGCCGACCCCGGGGGCTGGACGCTTGGAGATCTCTCCCTGATGCGGATGGTGTTCGCGAGCAAGCGCTCGGAGGCGGAGCTGCTCGCTGGGTAGAGTCGCGTCGGCTCCGCCATGCTCACCGACTACCACCTCCACCTCCGTCCTGACGAGCCGAACACGCCGCCGGATCGCTACTTCACGGCCGAGAACGTCGAGCGCTACCGGGCCGTCGCTTCGGCGGTGGGGATCGAGGAGCTGGGTGTTTCCGAGCACGTCTACCGCTTTCGCCAGGCGCTCGACCTCTGGCGCCACCCGTTCTGGCAGGAGCAGGCCCGTGACGACATCGATGAGTACTGCGAGTTCGCGCGCGGCGCCGGGCTCAAGGTCGGGATCGAGTGCGATTTCGTGCCCGGCGCCGAGGAGCGCATAGCCGCGCTGCTCGCCGCCCGCGACTTCGACTACGTCGTCGGCTCGGTCCACTTCGTCGGCGACGAGGCGGTCGACCATCCGGGCTGGGACGTTTGGGAGGGCGACGGGGAGGCCGAGGAGGTTTGGGGACGCTACTTCGCGGCGCTCGCCGACTGCGCTCGCTGCGGCCTCTTCGACATCCTCGCCCACCCCGACCTGGTCAAGGTCTGGGGCAGGGGACGGCCCTGCCCGGAGGGTGACCTCCGCCGCTTCTACGAGCCGGCGGTCGAGGCGATCGCGGAGAGCGGCATCGCGGTCGAGGTGTCGACCGCCGGCCTGCGCAAGCCGGTCGGCGAGCTCTATCCGGCACGACCGCTGGCCGAGCTGTGCGTCGAGGCCGGAGCCGCCTTCGCGCTCTCCTCAGACGCCCATCTCCCCGATCAGGTTGGCTACGGCTACGAGCACGCGATCGAGTTCTTAGGCGGCCTCGGCGTCGGGGAGATCTGTGTCTTCGAGGAGCGCCGCCGCCGGCTCGAGCCGCTCGGCGCCGCCGTGGGCGACAATCGCTGAGATGAGCGTCGGGATCGGCTATGACAGTCACCGCTTCGAGGCGGGGCGACCGCTGGTGCTCGGGGGCGTCGAGATCGACTACGAGCGCGGTCTCTCAGGTCACTCCGACGCCGACGTGCTCACCCACGCCGTGATCGATGCCCTGCTCGGTGCCGCCGGCGGTGGTGACATCGGCTCGCTCTTCCCCGACGACGAGGAGCGCTGGCGCGACGCCGACTCGATCGACCTCCTCCGCACCGTGGTCGGCACGATCGGCGGACGCATCGTCAACATCGACGCCACCCTGGTATGCGAGGAACCGCGGCTCGCCCCACACCGGGCCGAGATGGAGCGCATTCTCGCGGAGGCCACCTCGGCCCGGGTCAGCGTCAAGGCGACGACCAACGAGGGCATGGGCTGGATCGGCCGAGGCGAGGGAATCGCCTGCATGGCGGTCGCTTCGCTCGATAGCGAATAGGCTTCGCCCATGCCGGAGAGCAGCTCCATAGCGGCAAGAGCGCGCCAGGCGCTCGCCGACAAAGCTTTCGAGGTCAGGGTGCTGCGGGAGTCGGGCATCCTCGCTCCGCAGCGTCCCGACAAGACCGCCAAGGTCCTCGCGGCCTTCTTGCGCTGGGGCGCCTCGCCCGCTCTCGGCATTACGACCGCGGCGATCAAACACCCGCACGAGCCGGCGCTGATCGACGAACGCGGCTCGCTCAGCTTCGAACAGGTCCACCGCCGCTCCAACGCTCTCGCGCACGCCTTCGAGCGGATGGGAATCGGCCCCGGGGACGGCGTCGGGATCATGTGCCGCAACCACCGTGGCTTCGTCGAGGCGACGCTGGCAACCGCGAAGCTCGGCGCCAGCGCCCTCTACCTCAACACGATGTTCGCCGGCCCCCAGCTGGTCGAGGTGATGCGGCGCGAGGCGCCTAAGGCGCTCGTCCACGACGAGGAGTTCACCGAGCTGCTCGGCGACGTCGACGCGGGGATCGAGCGGATCGTCGCCTGGGCCGACGGTGAGCCCGAGGCGCCGACGCTGGACGCGCTGATCGCCGCCAACGACGAGTCCAACCTGAAGCCGCCGCCGGACAAACCCCGCTTCGTGATCCTCACCTCGGGGACCACCGGCACGCCGAAGGGGGCGCAGCGCTCCAGTCCCGACGGACTGTTGTCGATCGCGGCGCTGATCGACAAGATCCCCTTCCGCAGTCGCGAGAAGATGATGGTGGCGGCGCCGCTCTTCCACTCCTGGGGCTTCTTCCACTTCATCATGAGCCTGCCGACCGCCTCGACGCTGGTGCTGCGCCGCCGCTTCGATCCCGAGGAGACGCTGCGGGCGGTGCAGGAGCACCGCACCGAGGTTCTCGCCGCGGTCCCCGTGATGATCCAGCGGATCCTCCAGCTTCCGGACGAGACGCTCGCCTCCTACGACCTCTCCTCCCTGCGCATTACCTCGCTCTCGGGCTCC
>DASTYR010000153.1:0-2024 GCA_035764795.1 Solirubrobacterales bacterium
CGTAGGTGCCGTCGTCCTTGATCTCCTGCAGCGCTTCGTTGAGTTCGGAGAGCAATTCTTCTTCGCCCTGGGCGACCACGAAGCCGTACTCTTCTTCGGTCGGGATCGCCTCGGCGACTTCTATCCCGCCCGCGCTCGCGACCGCTTCCTGCGCCACCGGCAGGTCGATCACCGCGGCGTCGATCGTGCCGCCTTTCAGCGGCGTGATTACGTCCGGACCCTCCGGGTACGGCCGCACTTCGGCGGCTCCCGTTTCGTCCTCGACATATTCTTCGCCGGTCGTTCCCTGCTGCACGCCGACCGTTTTGCCGTCCAGGTCTGCGAGCGATTTCACTGCGTTTCCCTCGGCGACGAGGATGGCCTGCTCGGAGAGGTAATAGGGATCGGTGAAGTCGACGTTCTCCTCGCGTTCGGGCGTGATCGTCGTCGCCGAGGCGACCATTTCGAACTTGCCCTGGGCGAGGTCGCGGAAGATCGTCTCGAAGGAGGTATCGGTGAACTGCGCCTCGCGGCCGGCCCGTTTCGCGATCTCTTCAACGAGTTCGACATCGAAGCCGGTGTAGTTCGGCGCTTTGCCTTGCTCGAAGGGCGGGTACGGGATGTCGGAGCCGACCGTGAGTGCGCCACCGCCACCATCGCCACCGCCGTTGTCGTCGTCGCCACATCCAGTCCCAAGGACCGCCGCGATTGCGAGGGCCAGGATCGCGAGCAGTGCGATCGGTCGGTGCTTGCCCATTCTCTCCTCCTCTGTCCAGCGGATTCCGGCCGGCACCCGCGCACTTACCCTCGCCTGGGCATCGCAAATCCATGGCTATACTTTTTGAAGTAACGGGAGACCTCGATGCTGAGCAATGAGCTAGCCAACCGGCCCTGTGGGGGGCGCTACAAGGACATCGTCGACTCGATCGGCAACACGCCGCTGGTCGAGTTGCCGACGCTGGCGCCCAAGCCCGAGGTGCACATCTACGCCAAGCTCGAGGGCCGCAACCCGACCGGCTCGGTCAAGGACAGGGTCGCCAAGTCGATGATCGAGAGCGCCGAGGCCGAAGGCGCGATCGAAGCGGGCAAGACGATCCTCGAGCCGACCTCCGGCAATACTGGCATTTCGCTGGCGATGATTTGCCGCCGCAGGGGTTACCCGCTGAAGGTAGTGATGCCGGACAACGTCACCGCCGAGCGGACTCAGCTGCTGGAGATGTACGGGGCTGAGATCGTCTACTCGGAGGGGGCCAAGGGCTCCAACGGCGCGGTCGAGGTGGCGCTGGAGATGGCGGAGGACTCGCAGTACTTCATGCCCTATCAGTACGGCAACGAGGCGAACCCACGCGCCCACTACGACGGCACCGCGGTCGAGATCCTCGAAGAGCTCGACGAGGTGGCGGCGTTTGTCGGCGGGCTCGGCACCGGCGGCACCCTGATGGGCAACGGCCGCCGCCTCAAGGAGGCCAACCCCGACACCCTGATCGTCGCCGCCGAGCCGATGCAGGGCGAGGAGGTGCACGGGCTGCGCTCGCTCGACGACGGCTTCATCCCGCCGATCATCGACATCTCGATGTTCGACCGCAAGATCATGGTCTCCAACCGCGACGCGATCGTCTGGACGCGCAAGCTGCTCGACCAGGAGGGCGTCTTCGCCGGCGTCTCCGCCGGGGCAATCGCCCGCATCGCGGTCCGGATCGGCGAGAGCCTCGACTCCGGCAACGTCGTCTTCCTGATCCCAGACGACGGTTGGAAGTACCTCTCCTCCGGCGTCTACACCAAGCCGGTCGACGAGATCGAGAACCTGGAATCCACCGTCTGGTGGTAGCGGGCGATCGCCGATGAAGATCGCCCGCTCGTTGATCGACGAGATCGTCGCGCACGCGCGCGAGGACCTGCCGAACGAGTGCTGCGGCATGGTGGGGGGGAGCGACGGTGAGGCACGCACGGTCTACCGGGCCGAGAATGCCGAGGCGAGCCCGCTGCGTTACTCGATCGACTCCAAGGAGCAGTTCCGATTGATGCGGGCGATCGAAGATGCGGGC
>DASTYR010000154.1:0-5572 GCA_035764795.1 Solirubrobacterales bacterium
AACGCGGGCAAGTCGACCCTCTTCAACGCGTTGACCAAGGGTGGGGCGCAGACCGGCGACTATCCCTTCACGACGATCGAGCCCAACGTCGCGATCGCCGCCGTGCCCGATGAGCGGCTGCGCCGTGTGGGCGAGACCGTCGGCAGCTCCGAGCTGGTCCCGGCGACGATCTCATTCCACGACATCGCCGGCCTCGTCAAAGGAGCCTCGGAAGGGGAGGGGCTCGGCAACCGTTTCCTGGCCTCGATCCGCGAGACCGATGCGATCTGCCACGTCGTTCGCTGCCACGCCGACAGCGGCGTGCCCCACCCCGACGGCCGCGTCGACCCGCTCGCCGACATCGAGACGATCGAGACCGAGCTGACGCTTGCCGACTACGAGCAGACCGAGCGGCGCCTGGAACGGGTCGGTAAGCAGGCCAAGTCGGGCGACGCCGAGGCGATCGCCGAGCACGACTGGCTGCAGGCGGTGCACGAGGCCCTTGCCGCTGGCCGCCCAGCCCGCACGGTGCCGGTGCCCGAGGCTGCGCCGCAGGCGGCGATGAACCTGCAGGCCCTGACCAGCAAGCCGATGCTCTACGTCGCCAACGTCGACGAGGGCGACGCCGAGGCGCCGGCCGCGGTCGCCGAGCACGCCGCCGCGATCGGCGCCGGCGTCGTCGCGGTCAGCGCCCGGATCGAGGGTGAGCTGGCCGAGCTCGATCCGGCCGAAGCGGCGGAGATGCGCGAGTCCTACGGGGTCGAGGAGTCCGGCCTCGACCGGCTGGTCGGGGCCGCCTACGACCTGCTCGACCTGCTCGTCTTCTTCACCGCCGGCGAGGGCAAGGAAGCGGTCGCCCGGCCGCTGCCCCGCGGCGCCACCGCTTGGGAGGCAGCCGGCACGATCCACACCGAGATCCAGGAGGCGTTCGTCAAAGCCGAGGCGATCGGCTGGGAGCAGCTGGTCGAGTGCGGCGGCTACGCCGCCGCCCGGGACCGGGGCCTGCTGCGGATCGAGGGACGCGACTACGTCGTCCAGGACGGCGACGTGATCACGATCAAGGTGTAGAGCCGGCGAGTGGTCGTTTTGACCACCCTATAGGGGGGAGAAAAGACCACTCGCGGTGTGACTGCGTTGCCCGCTCAGTACGAGCAGTCGCGGCCGCCGGAGACGTACTGGAGGGGCCCGAGCTGTTCTGGCGCGCCGCCTTCGAATGAGTAGGCGCCTACGACCTGCCCGTTCGTTGCCACGCGCCATTCGTAGAAGCCGCCGCCGCTGACCGCCTCGTTGAAGGTCCAAGAGCCGTCGGCCTCGACAACGGCGTTCTGCACCTGGTAGCTCTGACTGGAGCGGATGTCGGAGCCGGAGGTCGGGGTCAGCCGGCAGTAGTAGAAGGAACCGTCGCCGAAGTGGCTATAGCGTTCCTCGACGGCGCAGTTGGGCCAGCCGGCGGGGCAGTCGGTGAAGGTCGAGTTGGCGAGGTAGCGCTGCAGGAAGGGAAGCGCGTCGTTGCCCTCCAGCTTGCGGCCGGGCGGTTCGAAGAGCGACTGCGCGCCCGGGCTCGGCGCCGGCCCCGGTTTCGGCGCAGCTTTGCGCGCTTTGCGGCAGCGCTTCACTCTCACTTTCTTGCCGTTGCGTTTGATCGTGACGGTCTTCAGCACTTTGCCTTTGGGGCATTTCCGTTTGCCTTTTTTGGCGGCGCTGGCACTCGCCGGCGAGCCGTCGTTACCGGGCGCCGGTGGGGCCGATCCACCCAGCAGGGCGAGGACGCAGAGGATCGGGAGGACGCGGCGAAGGCGAAGCACGCGCGCAGGCTATCTAGAGTGGGCTCACGATCGCCACCCCGAAAGTCGAAAAAGCGCGTTTCCCACAAGTCGCCGCCAAGGCCGGCCACTACGAGAGCTTCTACGTGAAGGCCTGCCGGCCCGGCGGTGGCCAGGGGATCTGGATCCGCCACACGGTCCACAAGCGGCCGGGTGCCGAGCCCACCGCATCGATCTGGTTCGTCCTCTTCGACCGCGAGGCGGACGGCCCGCGGGCGACCAAGGTCACCGTCCCTGCTGCCGACCTCACCGCGCCGGACGGTTCCTGGATCCGGGTTGACGGGGCGGAGATCGGCCCCGGCCGCGCGGTCGGGGCCGTCGCCACCGAGGCCCTGCAGGCGTCCTGGGAGCTTTCCTTCGTCGGCGAGGCGGAGCCGTGTCGCTACCTGCCGGCCGACTGGCTCTACGAGGCACCGGTCCCCCGCACCAAGTTCGTCGCGCCCTATCCGAACGCCCGCTTCAGCGGCTCGTTGCGGGTAAGCGGCGAGACGATCGACCTGAACGGCTGGCCGGGCATGATCGGCCACAACTGGGGCAGCGAGCACGCCGAGCGCTGGGTCTGGCTGGAGGGCGCCGGCTTCGAGAGTTCGCCGGACACCTACTTCGACGCCGGCGCGGCGCGGATCGCGGTGGGCCGGTGGACGACCCCCTGGCTGCCCTCCGGCATGCTCGTCCTCGACGGCGAGTCGCACCGGCTCGGTGGCTTCGGCCGCATCCGCGCCGCCTCGATCGAGGAGTCGCCAGAAGCCTGCTCCTTCGTCCTGTCGGGCCGCGACATCGTCGTTCGCGGCAGGGTCTCGGCCCCTCGTAAGGACTTCGTCGGCTGGGTCTACGCCGACCCGAGCGGTCCCGAGCACAACACGGTCAACTGCTCGGTCGCCGATCTAGAGCTAACTGTCGAACGCCCCGCCAAACCGCCCCGTACCCTCACCCTCTCAGCCGGCGCAGCCTACGAGCTGGGGATGAGAGAGACGGACCACGGAATTCCTCTCCAGCCCTACCCCGACGGGTGAGTCAGCGCGTGACGAGCTTCTGAAAGCTCAGCCAGCGGTCGTAGCCGCCGAGCGCCGCCGCCAGCTGGTCGCCGCGGATCTTCGTCACGCCGCCGGTCCCGTGTAGCTGGGCCCAAATGATCCGCGGCGAGGCGCCGCGGCGGGTGACGACGACGCGCTCAAGCCGCCCTGCCAGGTAGGGATCGAGCTTGGAGCTGATCTCGGGGCCGGTGAAGCGCAGCGTCCACTTGTGGAGTGGGCAGTAGTGGTCGTAGGGGTCGGGGACGCCGACCAGGTAGGGGACGGAGGGCCCGAAGAAGACGTTTTGGACGCTCTCGGTGTGGCCGCCCGAGCAGGCCGAGAAGAAGGTCTCGGCGATCTCGCCGCCGTAGGTGAGCACCTCGCCCCGGGTCGCTTCGGCCGCGGCGTTGGTGGACGCCTCCTCGCTCGACATTCCCTCGTAGACCTGGCTGGAGACGGTGTCGTAGAGGTCGAATCCGTTGCCGTCGACCTGGACGCTGAGCGCGTAGGAGCGCGCCGCCACCGCCTGCGCCCGCAACGCGGCCTGCGGCCACGACGCCGGTGACTCGTTCGGGATGACTCCCTTCAGGTACTGGTCGATCGGGACAGCGTTGACGACGTTGAGCGAACCACGGTCGCTTTCGGTGGGCACGACCTCGAGCACGCCGCGGTAGCGGTCGGCCTCGGGAGCGATGTAGGTCCAGCCACCGCCAGCCGCACGCAGGCGCTGGCCGCAGTTGGCCAGCAGCTTGCCGCCCGCGCTGCGCAGCCGTACGCCGGCCCCGTTGCGGTGCGCCTCGTAGGCGCGCCGCGGGGACAGCTTGCGGCCGCAGGCGCTGGTCGCGCCGCTAAAGCCGACGTCGCCGCCGGTCACCTCGAGCAGCACTCGCACGATTCGGGGACCGTCGAGCCGCTCCAACCGCGTGCCCCGGTAGTAGTGGGCGAGGATCGAGCGGTAGCCGCGACCGTGCTTGGCGAAGCCGTAGGCGCCGTACTGGCTCATGCCGACGCCGTGGCCGAAGCCGCGCCCGTGCACGATCCAGGTCAGCTTTGCCTGGGCCGCGGTGGACGAGGCGGCGAGCGCCAGACCGAGGCAGACGAGAAGGGCTGTGAAGCGGAGTCGCATATCTCGATCCAACAGATTCGCGCTGGACGAGTCGCGGCCTGCACCGGCTGGGCGATTCGACCCTCTAGGCTGAAACGACTCAACCGAGAGGAGATCGGCAATGGCGACGCAGACGCTGCAGGCGGTCGACCACAAGCTCCTCGCCGCGGGCGAATGGGTCGAGACCGGCGAGTGGGACGAGGTGCTCAGCCCCTACGACGGAAGCGTCGTCGGCCGGGTCGCCAGGGGGGACGCCGCGCTGGTCGACCGGGCTGCGAAGGCTGCCCGGGAAGCCTTCGAGGCGGGCTTCGCCCAGCACGAGCGGGCCACGGTCCTGGACCGCGCGGCCGAGCTGGTCGGCGGGCGGCTCGAGGAGCTGGCGCTGACGATCGCCGCCGAGGCCGGCAAGCCGCTGAAAACGGCCAAGTTGGAGGCCGAGCGCTGTGTCGACACGCTCACCTTCGCCGCGGTTGAGGCTCGCAAGCTGAGCGGTGCCACGGTGCCGATGGAGGCCTCGGCCGGGGGTGCCGGCAAGCTCGGCCTCATCATGCGAGTGCCCTATGGAGTCGTCGGCGCGATCAGCCCCTTCAACTTTCCCCTCAACCTGGTCGCCCACAAGCTCGGCCCGGCGATCGCCGCCGGCAACGCCGTCGTCCTCAAGCCGGCGGGCCAGACGCCGATCTCGGCGCTGAAGCTGGCCCAGATCCTGGTTGAGGCGGGGTTGCCGGACCTCTGGCTCAGTGTCATCCCCGGACCCGGTTCGGAGGTCGGCAACGCGATCGTCGAGCACGAGCTGACCCGCGCGATCACGTTCACCGGTTCCTCGGGGGTCGGCTGGGGGATCCGCAGCCGCGTTCCCCACAAGAAGGTCAACCTCGAGCTCGGCTCCAACGCACCGCTGATCGTCCACGCCGACGGCGACTGGGAGGCGGCCGCCGACAAAGCGAAGCTGCACGCCTTCTCGCATGCCGGCCAGAGCTGCATCTCGATCCAGCGGGTGCTCGTCCACGAGGAGGTCGCCGACGCCTTCGTCGAGCGCTTCGTCGCCAACGCCGAGGCGCTGCGGGTCGGTGACCCGCTCGACCCCGAGACCGACGTAGGGCCGCTGATCTCACCCGACGACCGCGACCGCGTCAAGCAGTGGGTCGACGAGGCGGTCGCCGCGGGGGCGGACCTGCTGACCGGCGGAGAGTTGGTCGACGAGGGTCGTTGCCTGGCCCCGACCCTGCTCGGCTCGGCGCCACGCCAGGCCAAGGTCTGGTGCGAGGAGGTGTTCGGGCCGGTCGCGACGGTCGACCGCTACGCCGACTTCGAGCAGGCGCTGCGCCTCGCCAACGACTCTCGCTTCGGTCTCCAGGCGGGGGTTTTCAGCCGCGACGTCAGCAGAGCGTTGAAGGCCGCGCGGGCGCTGGAGTTCGGCGGCGTCCTTATCAACGAGGTGCCGACCTTCCGCGCCGACCAGATGCCTTACGGCGGCGTCAAGGACTCCGGCAACACCCGGGAGGGGCCCGCCTACGCGGTCCTGGAGCTGACGGAGGAGCGACTGGTTTCTTTGCAGGGCTAGGGACGGGCACCTCCTTCATACTCGATGCTTGACAGTCGAGTATTCATATGTTCTTATTTCAGGGCGGCTCCAGTAGCCGCCGGTCCCG
>DASTYR010000155.1:0-2476 GCA_035764795.1 Solirubrobacterales bacterium
GCTGGCCTTCCAGCGTGCCGCCGGAGTAGTCGAGCGCCGCCGGCTCGGAACCGCCGTTGGGGCCGAACGCCCGACGGGCCTGCGCCGGGTCGAGTTCGACCTCGACGTGGAAGATCAGCTTGCTGAACTCCTCCCAGATCGAGTGCATCAGCTCCTCGAACATCGCGAAGCCTTCGTTTTTGTAGGCGACGAGGGGGTCGATCTGGGCGAAACCGCGCAGGTGGATGCCCTCGCGCAGGTAGTCCATGTCGTAGAGGTGCTCGCGCCAGCGGTTGTCGATGACGTTGAGCAGGATCGAGCGCTCCAGATAGCGCATTAGCTCCTCACCGAGCTGCTTCTCGCGCTCGTCGTAGGCGCTCATCGCGTCTTCGTCGAGGTCGTCTTTGAGCCTTTCGCGGTCGATCTGCTCGGGGCGCAGTGAGGCGACGTCGACGCTGACAGGCCAAATCTGGCGCAGCTGTTTCTCCAGCTCCGGCATGTCCCATTCCTCGAGGTCGTCGCCGGGCGTGTACTCGTCGACCAGGCGCTCGATCACCCCCTCGAGCTCGTCCCGGGCGACGTCGGACATGTCGCGGCCTTCGAGGATTTCGCGGCGGTATCTGTAGACGACGCGGCGCTGCTCATTCATCACGTCGTCGTACTCGAGCACCCGTTTGCGGATCAGGAAGTTCTGTTCCTCGACCTTCTTCTGAGCGCCCTCGACGGTTTTAGTCAGCATTTTCGCCTCGAGCGGCACTTCGCCGCCCTCCTCGTCGACGGGGCCCAGGCGGTCGAGGATTTTGTAGATGCGATCGCCGGCGAAGAGGCGGATGACGTCGTCTTCGGCGGAGAGGAAGAAGCGGCTCTCGCCCGGGTCGCCCTGACGGCCCGACCGGCCGCGCAGCTGGTTGTCGATGCGGCGCGATTCGTGCCGCTCGGTGCCGCATATGTAGAGCCCGCCGAGCTCTTTCACTTCCTCGGCCTCCGCCTTGCACTGCGGCTCCAGCTCGGCGATCTTCTCGGCCAGCGCCTCCTCGTAGCCCTCGACACCCGGCTCCAGTCCCTGCTTCTTCAGCTCTTTGTGCGCCATGTGCTCAGGGTCGCCGCCGAGCTTGATGTCGACGCCGCGCCCCGCCATGTTGGTCGCGATCATCACCGCGCCCTTGCGGCCCGCTTCGGCGATCCGCTCGCCCTCTCGCTGGGCGTGCTCGGGCTTGGCGTTGAGCACCGCGTGCTCGATCCCGTGGCGTTTCAGCTCGCCCGAAATCATCTCCGACACCTCCACCGAGACCGTGCCGACCAGGATCGGCTGGCCGCGTTCGTGGCGGGCGACGATCTCCTCGAGCACCGCCTTCCACTTGCCGTCCTTGGTTTTGAAGATCTGGTCGTTGTGGTCGGCCCTGACCATCGGACGGTTGGTTGGGATCTCAACCACCGGGATTTTGTAGATCTTCATGAACTCGGTCGCCTCGGTCAGCGCCGTGCCGGTCATCCCGGAGAGCTTGTCGTAGAGGCGGAAGTAGTTCTGCAGGGTGATCGTGGCGAGGGTCTGGTTCTCTTCGCCGATCGAGACGCCCTCCTTTGCCTCGACCGCCTGGTGCAGGCCCTCCGACCAGCGCCGGCCCTCGAGAATGCGGCCGGTGAACTCGTCGATGATCATCACCTGACCTTCGACCACGGCGTAGTCCTTGTCGACTTTGTAGAGGGACTCGGCTTTCAGCGCCTGGACGAGGTGGTTGACGAGGCTGCCGTGCTCGGAGAGGTAGAGGTTGTCGACGCCGAGGAACTCCTCGGCGCGCTTGACGCCGCGCTCGGTCGGCGAGACCGTCTTGTGCTTCTCGTCGAACTCGTAGTCGAAGTCAGCCTCGGAGGTGTCCTTCGATTCCCCCAGCGATTTCAGTTTGTGCTTGGCCGGCTCCCCCTTCATCTGGCGGGCCAGGCGCGCGAACTTGTAGTAGATCTGGGCCGCCTGTTCGGGGGCACCGGAGATGATCAGCGGCGTCCGCGCCTCGTCGATCAGGATGTTGTCTACCTCGTCGACGATCGCGAAGTGGTGGCCGCGCTGGACGCAGTGCTCGAGCGCTTCGGCCATGTTGTCGCGCAGGTAGTCGAAACCGAACTCCGAGTTGGTCCCGTAGGTGACGTCGCAGGCGTACTTGAGCTGCCGCGCGGCGTGGTCGTCGGAATCCTGGACGGACGCGACGGTGACGCCGAGCATGTCGTAGACCGGTTTCATCCATTCCGCGTCGCGGCGCGCCAGGTAGTCGTTGACGGTGACGAGGTGGACGCTGCCGCCGGCCAGCGTGTTGAGGAAGACCGCGAGCGTCGCGGTCAGGGTCTTGCCCTCGCCCGTCTTCATCTCGGCGATCGCGCCGTCGTGAAGCGCCATGCCGCCGATCAGCTGCACGTCGTAGTGGCGCTGCCCGATGCTGCGGCGGGCCGCCTCGCGGGTCAGGGCGAACGCCTCGGGGAGCAGATCGTCGAGCGAGGTGCCGTC
>DASTYR010000156.1:0-2266 GCA_035764795.1 Solirubrobacterales bacterium
AGCAGGACGCCCAGCACGCGCAGGTGATCGAGAACGTCGCGAAGCCGGGGCATCCCGCCCGCTTCGCGTCGGTGGGGCAGCGCGTCGGGCTCGAGCGGATTGCGCCCGTCAACGGCCGCGGGCTCGCGGTCGCCGACTACGACTCGGACGGCGATCTCGACGTCGCGATCAACACGATCGGCGGCAGGCTGATCCTGCTTCGCAACAACGCGCCCAAGCGGCACTGGCTGGAGGTGGGGCTCCGCGGCTTCGCGCCCGGCGCCCTCGTCACGGCGTTGCTCCCCGACGGCCGTAGGCTCGACCGCGAGGTGCACGCCGGATCGAGCTACCTCTCGTCCGAGGACCCGCGCGTCCACTTCGGGCTCGGCGACGCGACACGCATCCGCGAGCTGCGCGTTCGGCTGCCCGATGGCCGCAGAATCGTGCGGACGAACGTCGCTGCCGACCAGATCGTGGTCGTCGGCTGACCGACCGGGCGCTCGCGAAGGTCGCGGCGCTGCCCTTCGAGCTGCGCTGGCTGTCGCCGCCCGTCTCCTTCGAGCTCGGAGACGAGAGGCTCCGCATCGAGGCAGGCGCGCGGACGGACTGGTTCGTCGATCCAGCCGGGGAGAGCGAGCCGGTGACGACCGGTCCGGCGCTCGTGGGCCGAGCGGAGGGCGACTACACGCTCGGCGCCAGGGTGGGCGTCGACTTCGAAGCGACCTTCGACGCCGGGGTGCTCATGCTCTACTCGGACGAGCGCCGCTGGGCGAAGCTGTGCTTCGAGCTCTCGCCGGATCGGCGGCCCCTGGTCGTGTCGGTCGTGACGCGGGGCGAGTCGGACGACTGCAACTCGTTCGCCGTGGACGGCACGAGCATCTGGCTACGGGTGGCGAAGATGGGTCGAGCGTTCGCGTTCCATGCCTCGTCGGACGGCCTCCGCTGGGAGCTCGTTCGCCACTTCTCTCTCGGCGGCTCCGCCGATCCCGAGATCGGCTTCGAGGCGCAGTCGCCGACCGGGCAGGGATGCACGGCGACCTTCGACGAGATTCGCTTCGATCCGCGCCGACTCGACGACCTGCGTGGCGGGGACTAGCGGCCGGCGCGTTCCTGGAGCCTGCGGGCGATCGTGTCGAGCGTGACGGCGGCCAGCAGGATCGCGCCGGTGACGACATAGATCGTGCCGGTCGAGTACCCGCCGATGTTCAACCCGTTCGCGATCGTCGCGATGATGAGCGCGCCGAAGAGGGCGCCTCGAACCTCGCCACGCCCGCCGAACAGGCTCACGCCGCCGATGACGGCGGCGGAGATGGAGTCGAGCAGCAGCGTTCCGCCTCCGACGTTCAGGTTCACGGACTGGAGGCGGGCGGCGAGGACGATGCCGCCGACGCCGGCCATGATCCCCGAGATCATGAAGACGAGGATGCGAACGCGAGCGACGTTGATGCCGGCGCGCCTCGCCGCCTCGGCGTTTCCCCCGACGGCGTAGACGTGGCGCCCGAACGTCGTGCGCTTCGCGAGGAACGTCAGCCCGACGAGGAACACGAGCATGAGAACCGCGGCGAGCGGCAGTCCCAGCGGCTGCGTGCAGCTCACGGTCAGCGGCGTACCCTCGGGGCACGCCTTCGGCCTCGTCGCGTGCGTGCAGATCGCCACGGTGCCGAACGCCGCGACCGCGACCCCGACGAGCTTGAGAGTCGTCGGCACCCAGCGCACGGTCAGACCCGCCCGTCTCTGGCCGACCACGCCGCTTAACGCCACGAGCGCGTACAGGCCGGTGATGACCGCGGCGATGATCCAGCTGGCCGTGGCGGAGAAGTAGTAGGTGGCGGTCTTGTTGATCCAGTCGTCCTCGATGATGATCACGCCCCGCAGCTCGAGCACCTTCAGGATCACGCCCTGCCAGATGAGCAACCCGGCGAGCGTGACGACGAACGACGGCACGCCGACCTTCGCCACGAAGGTTCCTTGGGCCGCCCCGATGACGGCCACCACGGCGAGCGCGATGAGGATGCACAGCCAACCCGGGTAGTTCCGCCCGTCGGGGAGCTGCAGCTCGGCCGCGGTCAGCGCCGCGATTCCGCTGAGGAAGCCGATCGAGAGGTCGATCTCCGCGATCAGCAGGACGAAGACGACGCCGAACGCGATCATCGTCACGCCCGCCATCTGCAGGATGACGTTCACGAAGTTCGACGCCGTGAAGAAGTTCGTAGCGGTGAAGCTGAAGTAGGCGACGATGAGAATCTCGCCGAGCACGACCGGCAGTACGCCGAGGTTTCCCGACTTC
>DASTYR010000157.1:0-8610 GCA_035764795.1 Solirubrobacterales bacterium
TGGAGGTCTGGATCGACCGCCGCTACGTGCCCGCCGGCTACGGCTGGTCATTCCCGGCGCGAGACGAGCTGCGGATCGGCGTCGGCTCCTTCGACCCGCGTTTCCACGTCCGTGAGACGACCGAGCTGCTGGCCGAGGACCTCGGCCGCGACCGTGTCCGCTATCAGGGGAATTGGATTCCGCACGAACTGCGCCGGGCCACCGAGGGAGGCGTCTTCTTTGCCGGCGACTCCGCCGGCCACTGCCTGCCGCTGACCGCGGAGGGGATCCGCACCGCTCTGTACTTCGGGATCGTGCTGGGACGCGAGCTGCGTGAGGTCGTAGACGGCCGCCAGGACCGCGAGCAGGCTGCCGAGCGCTACGCCGCCTTCCACGACCGCCACGAGTGGAAGTTCCGCTGGATGCTGCGTGCCCAGCGGCTGGTGCCCCGTGTGCCGCCGCGAGTGCTCGGACCGCTGATCCGCCTGCTCGGGAAAAAGCGTTTCGTCGATTGGTCCTTCCGTCACTACCTGCGGATCGCGCCGCCGGGGCTGGCCTGGCCGGATCGCTCAGCGCACGACCAGCACCGTGCCGACCAGCAGCAGCGCGACGCCCAGCAGCCGCTCGGGCGTGAGCGGGACCTCGTCGAGGCCGAATAGGCCGAACCGATCGATCGCGACGGAGGCGCCGAGCTGCGCGGCGACCGTCAGCGCCGCCACCCCGCCGGCCCCGATCGCCGAGACCGCGATCAACGCGTTGGTGACGTAGACGGCGCCGAGCAGGCCGCCCAACAGGTAGTACCAGCTGACGTCGAAGGTCGAGCCGAGGCCGCCGGCCTTGCCGCTGAGCACGACGATCGCTGCGAGGGCGACCGTGCCGACCACGAAGGAGACGAGGGCTGCGGGGAGGTTACCCGTCGCGCGGCCCAGTTCTGCGTTGATCGGCGCCTGCAGTGCGATCAGGCCGCCAGCCACCGCGGTCAGCAGGATGGCAACTCCCCTGTCCATGGCGGCCATCCTCTCAGGCAGCGTGATTCCCGGCGGGCGACGGTGTTCATGATTTGAGAGATGCCGCCGCCAGCACACGGAATCGCTTCCCGGTTGATCGCCGACCCGACGCTGCGGGCGCAGCCCGACGGACGGCTGGTACGCCTCGTGCGCGAAGGCTACGAGTCGGCGTTCGAGGAGATCGTGCGCCGCTACGGGCGTCAGCTCGGTCGCTACGCGGCGGCGAATCGTCGGACCCCGCTCCGAGGACGTCACTCAGGACGCCTTCTCGAAGGCCCTGAGTGCGGCTACTTGGCGTCGAGCCAGTCGCCGCCGACGCCGATGTCGACCTCAAGCGCCGGGTCCAGCGGATAGGCGCGGCACATCTCGCGCCTGACCAGGGCCGTTGCCTCCTCCATCTCCCCAGGCGGACCCTCGAAGAGCAGCTCGTCGTGGATCTGCAGGACCAGGAGCGTCTCCATGCCCGAGTCGTGCAGAGCGTCATGGCAGCGCACCATCGCCACCTTGATGATGTCGGCAGCCGTGCCCTGGATCACCGTGTTGACGGCAAGCCTCTCCCCGAGGCGACGGGTGTTCGGAGTGCCCGAGCGCAGCTCCGGGATCGGGCGCCGCCGGCCCATCAGCGTCTGCACGAACCCCTCCTCCTGCGCCCGCTCGATCGTCTGCTCGCGAAAGGCCCGTACGGCCGGGAAACGCTCCAGGTAGCGGGCGACGAATTCCTCGCCCTCCTTGCGCGGGATGTTGAGCCGGTCGGCAAGGCCGAAGCCGGTGAGCCCGTAGACGATTCCAAAGTTGACCATCTTCGCCTTAGAGCGCTGGCCGACGTCGACCTCCTCGCGCTCGATCTCGAAGACCTCGGCGGCGGTGGCGGCATGGACGTCTTCGCCGGCCGCGAAGACATCTTTCAGGACGCCCTCGTCGGCGACGTGGGCAAGGACGCGCAGCTCGACCTGGCTGTAGTCGGCGGAGAGCAGCTGGGCGCCGTCCTCCGCGACGAAACAGGCTCGCACCGGCCTGCCGATCTCCGTCCGGATCGGAATGTTCTGCAGGTTGGGGTTGGTGCTGGAGAGGCGTCCGGTCGTGGTCGAAGCCTGGTTGAACGTCGTGTGCACGCGGCCGGTCTCGGGGTCGATCAGGCTCGGCAGGGTGTCGAGGTAAGTGCTCTTGAGCTTGCTCAGCTCGCGCCAGGACTCGATCTTCTCGACGATCGGGTGCTCGTCGCGGATCTGGGCGAGGACTCGAGCGTCGGTGGAGAACCCGGTCTTGCCGCGCCGCTTGCGGGTCAGCTCCAGCTTCTCGAAGAGAATCCGCCCTACCTGCTGCGGCGAGCCGATCGTGAACTCCTCGCCGGCGAGCTCGAAGATCTCCCTCTCCAGGGTGGCGATCCGCTCGCCGAAGCCGGCACCGACCTCGGCCAGACGCACCGGGTCCAGCTTCAGCCCGCGGCGCTCCATCGCGGCGAGGACCTCGACGAGCGGCAGCTCGACGTCGCGCAGCAGCGGCAACAGCTCCAACGCCTCGAGCCGAGGACGCTGCGCCTCGGCCAGGGCGGCCACCAGGCGTGCTTCCTCGGCGGGGTCGAGTCCTGCCTCGACCTCTTCGCCGAGGGCGAGCTGCCCGTCATCGCCTCCCTCCTCTTCAGCTGCCTTGGCCGCCGCCGACTGCGCCAGGCCGATTCCGGCATCCGCCGCCAGCTCGATCAGGTCATAGGTGCGTCGCTGCGGCTCCAGCAGGTAGGCGGCGAGCATCGTGTCGTGCGCCAACGTGGGATTGGCGCCCTCGTGGGCGGCCGCCGCAAGCAGGCCTCGGCGACCGCCGCCGAGGGACTTGGCGTCGTGCGCGACGAGCGGCTTGCCGGCCAAGCCGCGTGCCAGCTCATCGAGATCCATCTCCCCCTGGACGATCCGTTCGCCGTCGGCGCCCGCCCAGCGACGGCCGTCGATCGCCACCGCCACCGGCCCGTCGCCGAGATCGGCGGGCGTGCCGTCGGTGGCGTCGACCTCGAGCTCGGTCTCGACGCTGCGGCCGGGGACGGCCTCCCCCTCTGGCAGACCCTCTTCGAGCCGCTCCATCACAGCTCGCAACTCGAACTCGCGCATGAACTCGCGCAGGGCGGCTCGATCCGGCGAGGCCGACATCACCTCCTCGAGATCGATTCCGGTCTCGACCTCGCAGTCGAGCGTCGCCAGCTGTTTGGAGATGCGCGCGTCGTCGGCATGGTCGACCAGGTTCTGCTTGCGCTTGGCGCCGGAGACCTGCTCGACGTTGTCCAGCACTCCCTCGAGCGAGCCGAAGCGCTGCAGCAGCTGGGCGGCGGTCTTATCGCCGATGCCGGGGACACCGGGGATGTTGTCGGAGGTGTCTCCTTTGAGGCCGATCAGGTCGGTGACCAGCTCGGGCGGCACGCCGTAGCGCTCGACGACGCCGTCGTGGTCGTAGACCTTCGTGTCGGTGACGCCCCGAGAGGTGGTCATGACCCGGATCCCGTCGTCGACGAGCTGGTAGACGTCGCGGTCGCCCGAGACAACCATCACGGGAATCCCCTGCGCCTGCGCCCGACGGGCCAAGGTTCCGATCACGTCGTCGGCCTCGTAACCGTCGACCTTGACGTTCGTGTAGCCGAACGCGTCGATCAGCGGCATCAGGTGCGGCCACTGCTCGGCGAGCAGGTCGGGGCGCGACGGCCGGTGGGCCTTGTAGAGGTCGTAGGTCTTCTCGCGCCCCGACATCCCGGCGTCCCAGGCGACGACGACCCCCGCGGGTCGATGCTCGACGATGATTTTCACCAGCATCGAGGCGAGCCCATAGATCGCATTGGTCGGCCGCCCGTCGCTCGTCCCGATCGACTCGGGGAGGGCAAAGAAGGCCCGGTAGGCGAGCGAGTTGCCGTCGAGCAGGAAGAGCTCGCCCGCCCCGGTTTTCTTCGCAGCGGCCATCGCCCCCACTTTATGGCGCTCCGGGGGACGCTGACCCCGGCCTGCATCTGTTTGAAAAAAATGTAATTTTATTTATATGCCTCTCGAGCAAGAGCCGGGGCAACTCGAGCGCAAGGGCGAGCAGCCGAAAACGGGTGGCTCGGAGCAGAGCCCCTTCCTGAACGTCCTCCTGCCCGTCCTCACGGTCGTCGGCACCGGTATCGGCGTCATCGGGTTCGTCATCTTCTTCGGCGGGTTCATCGTCTGGACGCGATTCGACGCCGCAGGGCTTCCCGCCAACGAGGCGGTCGCAAAGGTGCCGCGCAACGAGCTGGTCGCGACCGGGGCGAGCTTTCTCGTCCCCGCCCTCTTGGCGGCGTTGGCGGCGGTCGCTGTGGCAGTGGTGCTCTGGGATGCAGTGATCGGCAATCGGCGTCGCACTCGCGATGCGCAGCGGAAAGCAGCGCGAATCCGAGCTGCGGCGGCGCTGGAGAAGCTGCGCGCCGAGGCAGATCGAATCGAGATCGAGATGAAAGGCTGCCTCGCGGAAGCCGCCGAGCAACGGCAGAAGGTCGACGCTGCCGAGGCTGGATCGGACGCCCGCGAATCGGCTCGTCGCGCACAAGACGCCGCGGAGACGAAACATCGGCAGCTCATGGAGCGCCTGGCGAGGCTGCGCGAGCACGAGATTCCGGAGGCGAGGAACGCGCAAGCCGATGCAATCGACGTCGAGTCAGAAGCGGAGCGACCGGGCAGGAAGGAGCGCTTCTTGCGGATAGCCATCGGCGGCATCCCGATGCTTGTGGCCGAGATCTTGATCATCGGAGTCGGCTGGGACGGCCTCTCGAACCAGTACCGAGCGCTACTCGTGGCCGTGGCGCTGATGACGCTTGCCCTAGCCATCGTCGTGATCAGCGCAACCGGCCACTTCGGCTGGTACACGCTTTCGGTGTTCCTCGGGGTCGGCGTGATGATCGCCTTCTCCGCCTACGCGCGAACCCAGACCCACGCCAAGGTGTCCCCGCTGGCGGCGATCAATGCTGCAGGGCCGATTGCCGGCTTCCTCGTCGCCGAGACCGACGACGCCGTCTACGTCGGCCTGCAGACGCCGGACGCGGACGCACGCAGGGAGAGGCAGGAGCTCCAGTTCGAGGACGAAGCGATGATGCTGCTGCGGTTCTCGAAGTCGACGCTTACGAATCTGACGATTGGACCGCTGATGGACGAGCGCGATGCATATCGACGCTCGGCGCTCATCGCCCTCGCAATGTGCGAGCAGTCGACCGAGCCGACGCCCAGAGAAGTGACGGCCTCCTCCGCGGAGCAGCCGGGCGGAGCGCTTCCACCGCCCCCGTGCACCGCTCGCCAGGTGAAACGGCTACGAACCCAACTCAGCTGGACCGAACCGACCGCTGTACCGGCCGATCGCAGGCAGGCCGACGCCCGATCCCCGGGATGAAGCGGCCGACGCGGGCTGCGTAGTCGGCGTAATCGCGACCGTGAGTCCGCAGCAGGTACGGCTCCTCCACGGCGCGCACCTGCAGCTCCAGGCCGATCGTCACAGTGAGGAGGCCGACCAAGGAGACGGCGCTGGGAACCATCAGGCCCAGGCCGAGCACGGCGGGCAGCATTGCGCTGTAGATGGGATTGCGGACGAGGCGGAATGGGCCGTCGGTGACGAGTCCGGTCCGCTCCTCGGGATCGACGCCGATACGCCAATCGTCGCCCATCGCCAGCTGGGCGAGGAAGGTGAGGACGATGCCCGAGACCGCCAAGGCGACGCCAAGCGCGTTGGCGGCAAGGCCGTCCACTGCACCGATTGGCTCGACGACGCCGAGCAGCGCCAGCAGCGGCGCCGCCACTCCACAGGCGAGACCGGCAACGAAGAGGACGCCGGCGAGCCACTCCAGCGCCCCGGCGCCGGCCGCCACGCCGCGGACGCCGCTCGAGCCGGTGTGGCGAACCTGTAGCGCAATCCGCACGCCGAATGCAAACGCGAACCAGATGCCGTAGAGAACGAGTGCCGCCGCTTCCATCGCCGGTCGATCTTAGGCGCGAGCAGGCATAAGAGGCGAATCTGATTCGATAGCCGCCCGATGGCCGTTAGCGCCCAATACAGCGTCACGATCCGAGTCGAACTCGATGCCCGCCAGGAGCCGCTGGGCAAGCTGACCGCGGCAATTGCCGAGGCCGGCGGCCAGCTGCAGGGCGTCGACCTGGTGCCGGGCGCCGGCAGCGAGGGCAAACGGGTGCGCGAGTTCACGATCGACGCCCAGGACCGGCCGCACTGGGAGCGGATCCTGCGGGCGATCGGCTCGACCCGAGGGGCCAAGGTCCTCGACTACGTCGACCGCACCCTGCAGATGCATCGCGGCGGCAAGATCGAGATGGAGAACAAGTACCCGCTGAAGACGCGCGACGACCTCTCGATGGCCTACACGCCGGGCGTCGCCCGTGTCTGCGAGGACATCCACGCCGACCGCGCCAAAGCGTTCGAGTACACGATCAAGAAGAACACCGTGGCCGTCGTCTCCGACGGCAGCGCCGTCCTCGGCCTAGGCAACATCGGCCCCGAGGCGGCGATGCCGGTGATGGAGGGCAAGGCGATGCTGTTCAAGGAGTTCGCCGGGGTCGACGCCTTCCCGATCTGCCTCGACACCCAGGACGCCGACGAGATCATCAAGGCCTGCGAACTGATCGCCCCGACCTTCGGCGGCATCAACCTCGAGGACATCTCGGCGCCGCGCTGTTTCGAGATCGAGGACCGGTTGAAGGAGACCCTCGACATCCCCGTCTTCCATGACGACCAGCACGGCACCGCCGTCGTCACCATGGCCGCCCTCTTCAACGCGCTGAAGATCGTCGGCAAGCCGATCGAGCAGCTGCGGGTGCTCGTGGTTGGCCTCGGCGCGGCAGGGGTAGCGGTCACCAAGATGATGCTCGCCTCCGGCGTAACCCACGTGGTCGGCTGCGACCGGCTCGGCGCCCTCTCGACCGAGCGCGAGGATTACCGGGCGGGTGAGATGAGCGGGATCAAGCGCTGGTACGCCGAGAGCTCGAATCCCGAGAAGCTGAGCGGCCAGCCGGCCGACGTGATCGACGGCATGGACCTCTTCATCGGCCTCTCCGGGCCGGGGATCATCCCCCCCGAGGCGCTCGGCCGGATGAACGACGACGCGATCGTCTTCGCGATGGCCAACCCAAACCCCGAGGTGATGCCCGAGGACGCCGCCCCCTACGTGCGGATCATGGCGACGGGACGCTCGGACTACCCGAACCAGATCAACAACGTGCTCTGCTTTCCCGGCATCTTCCGCGGTGCCCTCGATGCCGGCGCCCCCCACATCACGGAGGAGATGAAGCTGGCTGCCGCGCGCGGGATCGCCGACGTGGTCACCGACGACGACCTCTCCGAGGACTACATCATCCCCAGCGTCTTCAATCGCGACGTCGCACCGAAGGTCGCCAAGGCGGTGGTCGAGGAGGCCAAGCGCGAGGGGATCGCACGCTTCAGCGAGGAGACCGGCACCTTCTCCACCGTCGAGGTCGGCTGAGAGTGGAGGGCAGGCCGCAGCGGTGAAGGTCCTCGTCACCGGTGCGAGCGGCTTCATCGGCTCGACGCTCTGCGACGCGCTACACGAGCGGGGCGACACGGTGGTCGGCCTGACCCGCGATCCCCAACGGGCACGGCACGGCAACCCAACCGTCCTCTGGCACGCCTGGCAGCCGCACCTCGAACGGCCACCGCGGGAGGCGTTCGAGGGCGTCGACGGCGTGGTCAACCTGATCGGTGAGCGGATCGACCAGCGCTGGACCGACGAGTCGAAGCGGCGAATCCTCGAGAGCCGGCGCACCGCGACCCACAACTTGGTGGGCACGATCGCCGGCCTCGAACGCAAGCCGAAGGTGATGGTGAGTCAGGCGGCGATCGGCTACTACGGCGATCGCGGCGATGAGCCCGTCGACGAGTCGGAGGGCCCGCGCGGGGGCTTCGACTCGGAGGTCGTCCAGGAGTGGGAGAAGGCGGCACACGAGGTCGAGGGCAGCGGCGTGCGGCTGGTAGTCGTCCGCACCGGCCACGTTCTCGACCCGCGGGGCGGCATGTTGGGGCGGATGCTGCCGCCGTTCAAGATGGGGGTCGGTGGGCCGCTCGCCGGCGGCGACCAGTACATCTCGTGGATTCACATAGCCGATGAGATCGGCATCCTGCTCTGGGCACTCGACGAAGAGGGCGTGAGCGGCACGATCAACGCCACCGCGCCCAACCCAGTGACCAACAAGGAGTTTTCGCACGCGCTGGGCCGGGCACTCAGCCGCCCGGCGGTGGTACCGGTACCGGGGCTGACGCTCGATTTGATGTTCGGACGCGAGTTCGGCAAGGTACTGAGGGGCGGGCAGCGCGTGATCCCCCAGCGCGCGCTCGAGCTCGGCTACGAGTTCAAGTTCACCGACATCGACGGGGCGTTGCGCAACTTGTTCTAGGTGGTTGCTGTGAGGAGCCGGGGAACCCTCCCGAAGGCCGTCGCGCAGCTGATCCGCTACCAGGGATCGAGCGTGATCCCTTGAGCCTTCGTGGGAGGGCTCCCCGGCTCCTCCTTCACAGCTACTGCAATTGCTCGAACAGCGATTCGCGGGGGGAGCTGGAATCGCTCATCCGGCCGAGCGCCCGCAGCAGCATGCGCGTGGCCGCCTTCCCGGAGCTGGTGGAG
>DASTYR010000158.1:0-8694 GCA_035764795.1 Solirubrobacterales bacterium
GAGTCGACCGTCCCAATGCCCTGACCCGCGAAGCCTGGGACTTCCTTCGGCCCTACGCGGCGGAAGCGGACGCCTATGTCTTCTCTCGCCGCGAGTACGTATGGGATGGCCTCGTCGGAGACAAGGTCTGGGTGATGCCGCCCTCGATCGACGCCTTCTCGCCGAAGAACCAGGAGCTCGATCCCCCTGTCGTCGACGCGATCCTGGCGGCGATCGGGCTGCAGCCGTCACCCGGCGGCATCGCGCCCGTCTACCGCCGTGGCGACGGCAGCCCGGGACGCGTCGACCGCCGCGCCGAGCTGCTGCAGGAGGCGCCGCTCCCGCCGGACGCGCGTGTCGTCCTGCAGGTTTCGCGCTGGGACCGGCTGAAGGACCCGCACGGCCTGCTCGAGTGCTTCGAGCTCTTCTTCACCGACCCCTCGATCCACCTCGTCCTCGCGGCGCCGAGTCCGGCTGCGGTCGCCGACGATCCGGAAGGAGCGGTCGTCCTCAGCACCCTCGCCAGGACCTGGCGCTACCTGTCCGAGGAGAAGCGACGGCGCGTGCACCTGGCCAGTCTGCCGATGAACGACCTCGACGAAAACGCCGCGATGGTCAACGCGCTCCAGCGCCGCGCCGACGTCATCGTGCAGAAGAGCATCGCCGAGGGCTTCGGCCTGACCGTGGCCGAGGGGATGTGGAAGGAAAAGCCGGTGGTCGGCAGTCGCGTCGGCGGCATCCAGGACCAGATCGTCGACGGCGAGAGCGGCGTGTTGGTCGACGACCCGCACGACCTGGATGCTTTCGGCCAGGCGATCCACCGGCTGATCGAAGACCCGGCGCGGGCCGCGCGACTGGGCAATGCGGCGCGACGGCGTGTGATCGATCGGTTCCTCGCCGTCAACAGGCTTGCCGAGTACGTCGAGCTCGTCGGCAGCCTGATGACTCCGGCTCAGACGACCGCCTCGAGGAAAGCTCCTACCGCGTAGGCGAGCACCGCCGCGGCGCCTCCGACCGCAAGCGTCTCCAGGCCCGCTCTCCACCACGCCTGTTCGACGAAGCGCGACTTGAGGCTGCCGACAGCGAAGAAGGCGACCGCCGTCATCGCGGCGCTCCAGGCGAAGACGTGGTCGAGCACCCCGGGGAAGACCGCGTCGAAGACGAAGGCGAGGAGCGGGAAGGAGCCGACCGTGACGAAGGCGAGCAGCGTCGCGGCGCCGGCCCGCAGGGGACTGGGTTCCGCTCCGCCGAGGCCCAGCTCCTCGTTCAGCATCGTGCTCACCCAGAGGTCGCGGTCGGCGGTGATGACGTCGACGACGCGTTCGAGGTCCTTGCCCTCGAATCCCTTGGCGGCGAAGATCTGGCGGATCTCCTCCCGCTCGCCCTCCGGGACAAGGCTCACGTGCCGCTCCTCCTCGCGGCGAGCGCGCTCCAGCTGCTGGCGCTCCGCCCGCAGGCCGAGGAAGTTGCTGACGGCCATGCTGAACCCGTCTGCGATCAGGTTGGCGCCGCCCAGGATCAGCACCACGCTGGCGCTCAGATCGGCGCCCTCGACCCCGGCCACCACGGCGAAGGTGGTGACGGCACCGTCGATCGCGCCGTAGATGAAGTCGCGCAGGTAGCTGGAGGACGGGGGGCTGCTCAGCCTGCGACGAACCGCGTCGGGAGAGTGATCGTCGGCGAGGATCGGATCGGCCATGGCTCCAAGCCTAGGCTCGTCCTGCGGCCCTAACCCTCCGGGGAGTCGCCGAAATGCTGAACGAAGACGTCCGAGCCCGGGAAGACCTCGGACTCGTGACCGTCTTCCCAGCGCACGAGATAGGGCGGCGCCCCATTCTCGCCGAGCACCTTCAGGATCTCGCCGTCGCGCTGCGGCTCCCCCTGGTGATGCCCTCGAACCACCAGGCGATCGCCCGGACTGGCGCGCAGAACCGAGTCGTCTGCCGAAGTCATCGTCAGTCGGCCAGCTTCTCGTCGAGCTGCTTGCGAATGCCATCGCAGACCGCTTCGGCGTCTGGGTTGTAGCGCTCGGATGCGAGAACCCCCACCAATACCTCCGCGTCCGGCCTGGAAAGCGTCAACGTGATCGTCTGGTCAGCCATGGCCTCGTTCCTCCTCTTTGTGTGGTTGTTCGAAAGGTAGGCGATCGGCGGTAGTGGCCCCGACGCCGTGCGATAGTCCCTCAAGATGGCTGAGGCCCTTGTCAGTGCTGGAGGCGCGGCGGCTATCGCCGCACTTGCCTGGTTCTTCTTCGGAGCAAGGAGGGCGCACGCAGCCGAACTTGCCGGCGACCGTCAGCAGGTCGAGATCGCGGTCAAGGGGGGCTACTCGCCTAACCTGATCCGAGCCCGTGCCGGCGTGCCGTTGCAGCTGGTCTTCGATCGCCAGGAGACCGGCGACTGCACCTCGCGCGTCGTTTTCCCCGACTTCGGCGTCAGCCGCTCCCTCGCTCCCTTCTCGAGAACCACGGTCGAGTTCACCCCGGATCGCAGTGGCGAGTTCGGTTTTGCCTGCGGGATGAACATGGTCCACGGCAAGCTGGTCGTCGAGCCGGCCATGGCGGGCGGAAACGGAGGCGCAACCGAGGAGGATTCCACCGGAGCCGTCGCCGAGGCGGTCGGCGTCGGGCCGAGGCGCGAGGTGGCAACGCCGGTCGAGGTGGAGCTGGCGCTCCAGCCCGGCGGCATCAGCTGCGCCTCCTGCGTGGCGACGATCGAGGGGGCGGTTCTGGCCCTGCCGGGGGTCGACAGGGCCGCGGTCAACATGGCGACCGAGCGGGTCACGATCGACTACGACCCCGGTCAGCTTGGCGTCGAGCGGCTCCGCGAAGCGATCACCGACGCCGGCTACGCGCTCCGCGACGGCGATGGACGGGTGGACGGCTCCGGTCGCGACGAGGATGCCGAGGCGGCGGCCCGGCACGAGGAGATCGCCGACCTCAGCCGGCGGGTCGCGCTCGGCGCCCTGCTGACCGCCCCGGTTCTCTTCGCGGTGATGGCGAGCGACGTCTTCGGCGCTGCCTGGGTCCCCGACCTGCTGCTCGACCCCTGGCTGCAGTTGGCGCTGATCGCCCCGGTGATGCTCTATGCGGGCTGGCCGATCCACCGCACCGGCTGGCTCACCCTCAGCCACCGCAGCGCCGACATGAACACGCTGATCGCGATCGGCACCGCGGCCGCCTTCGGCTACAGCCTCTTCGTCACGGTCTTCCCGGGGCTGCTGCCGAGCGACCTGCGCGACGTCTACTACGAGGCGGTCGGAGTGATCATCACCCTGATCCTGCTCGGCAGGCTGCTCGAGGTGCGCGCCAAGGCGGGCACCGGCGAGGCGATCCGCGAGCTGATCGGCCTGCAGGCGAAGACGGCGCGGGTCGTGCGCGGCTCCGGCGAGCAGGAGGTCCCGGTCGAGGAGGTCGTGCCGGGAGACGTGGTGGCGGTCAGACCGGGGGAGAAGGTCCCGGTCGACGGGGAGGTGGTTGAGGGGCGCTCGACCCTCGACGAGTCGATGGTCACGGGCGAGTCGCTGCCGGTGACCAAGCGGGCCGGCGACACGGTGATCGGCGCGACGATGAACCAGACCGGCGCCTTCCGCTTCCGCGCGACGGGGGTCGGCCGCGACACGATGCTGGCCCAGATCGTCCGCCTGGTCGAGCAGGCGCAGGGGTCGAAGGCGCCGATCCAGCGTGTCGCCGACCTGGTCGCGGGCTACTTCGTCCCGGCGGTGATCTTCATCGCCGTCGCCACCTTCGTGGTGTGGTTCGACGTCGGGCCCGAGCCGGCGCTCACCTACGCGCTGGTCGCGGCGGTGGCGGTGCTGATCATCGCCTGCCCCTGCGCGCTCGGACTCGCGACGCCGCTCTCGATCATGGTGGCGACGGGCAAGGGCGCGCAGAGGGGAGCGCTGATCCGCTCCGCCGAGGCGCTGGAGGCGGCCCACAAGCTGGGCGCGATAGTCCTCGACAAGACGGGCACGATCACGCGCGGGGAGCCCTCGCTGACCGACGTGGTGACGGTCGCCGGAGTCGAGGAGGCCGAGCTGCTTGGACTGGTCGCCGCCGCCGAGCGCTCCTCGGAGCACCCGCTCGCCAGGGCGGTCGTCGAGGGCGCCGAGCAGCGCGGGCTGGCGCTGCCGGAGGCGGCGGAGTTCGACTCGGCGACCGGGCGGGGCGTGCGCGCGACGGTCGACGGCCGGCGCCTGCTGATCGGCACGCGGCGGCTGCTCCGGGAGGAGGGAGTCGACCCGGCGCCGCTGGTGCGCTCCGCGGAGCGGCTGGAGGCGGAGGGCAAGACGGCGATACTCGTCGCCCTCGACGGGGAGCCCGCGGGCGTGGTCGCGGTCGCCGACACGGTCAAGCCGGGCTCCGCCGAGGCGATTGCCGAGCTGCGCCGGCTCGGCCTCGAGGTGGTGATGATCAGCGGCGACAACGCCCGCACCGCGGAGGCGATCGCGCGAGAGGTCGGCATCGACCGCGTTCTCGCCGAGGTCCTGCCCGAGGACAAGGCGCTCGAGGTCCGCCACCTGCAGGACGAGGGCAAGCTGGTGGCAATGGTCGGCGACGGCATCAACGACGCCCCGGCCCTGGCGCAGGCGGACGTCGGCATCGCGATCGGGACCGGCACCGACGTCGCGATCGAGGCGGCCGACGTCACCCTGGTCTCCGGCGAGCTGCGCGGCGTCGTCACCGCGCTCGACCTGAGCCGGGCGACGATGCGAAACATCCGCCAGAACCTGGTCTTCGCCTTCGGCTACAACACGATCGGCATCCCGATCGCCGCCGGCGTGCTCTATCCCTTCATCGGCCTGCAGCTGAGCCCGATGATCGCCGCCGCGGCGATGGCCGCCAGCTCGCTGTCGGTGGTCGGCAACGCCAACCGGCTGCGGCACTGGCGTTAGCCAGGCCGCTGCATTGCGACACGATCGACGGGCCCGTGGTCAGGGTGGTGCCGCCCATCGTCACGGGCCGATAGGCCATAAAGTCCACAAATAAAATAGAATCGATAAAGTCCATAGAGAGCCCAATGTGGTTATAGTGGCTACAAATGAAATTCCAAGGAGGGGCTCATGGCTAGAACCGACTTCCTGAATGTCAGGGAGACCGCCAAGGAACTGGGAGTCCACGAGAACACGGTCCGCAACCTCGAGAAAAAAGGCACCCTGAAGGCTGTTCGCCTGCCAGGCTCGGGCTTCCGGCGCTTCCGCAAGGAAGACGTCGACCGGATGCGCGAGGAGATGTGGAGCCAATTCGCTCCGGACACTGAGCTCCCGGCCGAGCGCCAGGAGCCGTCCAAACGCGACATCTTGACCGACGAGGACTACGACGCCTGACTCATCTCGCCTAGCCGCGCGATAGCGTGGCCCGGTGGCAGTCAAGGACTGGGAACGACGCCCGAAGGACGGCGATTACTACACGAGTCGCACTGCTTATCTGCGGCAGGGTGACCTGTTCGCGAACGTGCCTCTCGGCTACCCCTTCCCACCCGAGGCGATCGATCACGAAGAGGGGAAGCGGAGGTTTCTAGCCGGCCCCTTCGAGTCGGGTTTCGGAATGCTCCTCAGCCCGACTTGCAGCTTTATCGCTCAAGGAGCAGAGGGCTACGCCCACCCCGTCCGGATGATCGCGCCCGTGCTCAGCGTCGAGCACCTGATCGAAGCCGGAGCCGTGAAAGAAGCCTCTCTGGCTGACCTACGCAAATACGATCACCTGGTCAACTACTTCTATTTGCCGCCACTCGAGGACGTAGGCCTCCCAGAGAGCCTGGCGCTTCTCTACGCGTCGATCACGCTCCATCACGACTACCTGGAGGAGAACCGGATAACTCAGCTATCGGAGGTCGCCGCGGTCCATCTCAAGTACAAGCTGGCAGCCCTGTTCAGCGGCACTCGCTTCGGGCATGAGGATTTCGCGGACGTCGCCAGCTAGTCCGCCGCTGACACGAACACCCATGCCTCACCAGCCTCGTGCTTCCGAGCGAGCGCGCCAATCCAATGCGCGCCCGGCAAACCGAGAACCTCATCCCAGCCGAGCAGCTCGGCTCGCGAGCACATTCTGCCGCGTGGCTCTCGATCGCAGTGCGGATGTTCATCAGCATCTCTGCCTCGAACTCAACGCCTGCGTGGGCGCGACGATCCGAGTGCACGACTGGCTCGGCCCGTGACCTCGAGGCACGATGCTAACGGGGCACAGCCCTCTCGAAAGCGATCCTGCTCAACCCCGCCAATCATGAGCAACCCTTCGATACACAGCACCGGCTCTCGAACGGGATCGGGCGGCGGGGCAGGTCCACTCATGCGTGTTGGAAAAGCCTCACTCTTGACCTAGAGTGGTCAGGTGCTCTCGGCAAGCCTCTCACTTCTGCCATTCGCCGACACCTGGGGCATGCACGACGGCGATGTCGGAGCAGGCTGGATGATCGTGATGATGCTCGGCATGGTCCTCTTCTGGGGACTCGTCGTCGTCGGGATCGTCTGGCTGCTGCGCGAGGCGATCGGACGCAGCCATCACGGTCCGGGCGCTGACCCGCTCGCAGTTCTCGATCGTCGCCTGGCGGAGGGCCAGATCTCAGTCGAGGAGTACGAGCAGCGCAGGAAGACGCTCAGCGCGATCTCGCGCTGACAGCCGTCGAGTGGCGATCCGTCCCTCGGATGCATTCTCCCGGCCGCGGCCGTCGCCAACGGAGACCGAACGGGACCCCGGCAGCCTGCGTCGAGTCGTCTCGCGCCGGATGCTCTTCTTCTTCATCCTCGGCGACATCCTCGGCGGGGGGATCTACGCCCTGGTCGGCGAGGTGAGCGTGGAGGTCGGGGGCGCGATCTGGGCCTCGTTCCTGGTCGCCCTGCTGCTCGCCGCGCTGACCGCGGGCTCCTACGCCGAGCTGGCGACGAAGTACCCCCGGGCCGGCGGGGCCGCCCTCTACGCCAACAAAGCGTTCAGAAGCCCGTTGATCGCGTTCCTCGTCGCCTTCGCGGTGGTCGCCTCGGGCGTGACTTCGGCAAGCGCGCTGGCCCGTGCCTTCGGCGGCGATTACCTCGCCGAGTTCGTCGCGGTCCCGGTCGCGGCGGCGGCCTTGATCTTCATCGCCGTCGTGGCGTTGATCAACTTCGTCGGGATTCTTCTTTCGGTCCGGCTCAACGTCGTCCTAACGCTCGTCGAGCTAGGCGGCCTTGCGCTGGTCGTCGTCATCGGCGTCGCGGCGCTTGCAGCTGGGCACGGCGAGCCGCACCGCGCCGTTGAGTTCAGGGAGGGCGCGACGCCGGCGCTGGCGATTCTCGGCGGCGCCGCACTGGCCTTCTATGCGCTGATCGGCTTTGAGGACTCGGTCAACATCGCCGAGGAGACGACCCGGCCCGAGCGCTCCTATCCCCTCGCTCTGTTCACCGGCCTTGCGGTGGCCGGCGCGATCTACCTCCTCGTGACCGTCGTCGCCTCGATGACCGTTGCGACTCCTCGCCTGCAAGCGTCCAGTGGCGCCCTCCTGGAGGTCGTGCAGGTTGGACCGCTGTCGGTCCCCACCAAGGTCTTCTCGGCGATCGGCCTGATGGCCCTGGCAAACGGCGCCTTGATCAACATGATCATGGCTTCCCGCCTGCTCTACGGCATGGCGAAAGAGGGCGTCCTTCCTGCTTCGTTGGCTCGGCTGAGCGGCCGCCAGACCCCGGTGGTGGCGATCGCCTTCACGACCCTGATCGCGGCCTGTCTGATCCTCACCGGCGAGCTCGGGACGCTTGCCGATACGACGGTGCTGCTCCTGCTCGCGGTCTTCATCGCCGTCAACGTCTCCGCCCTTCTCCTGCGAAAGGATCGCGTTGGCCACGAGCACTTCCAGGTCCCAGTTGCGCTTCCGGTCCTCGGCGTCGGCGCGTGCCTGCTCGTCATGACCCAGGTCGAGGGCACGACCTGGCTGCGGGCCGCGGCGCTCCTCTGCCTCGGCCTGGCGCTATGGGTTCTCCAGCGGATCGGTAGTCCTTAATCGGCGTCCGTCGCGGCGCGCCCTCAACCGCTGAGAGCCGAGCCGAGCTCGGCAAGCTGGGACTCGATTCCGGCGCAGACCTGATCGCATAGCTTCAGGACGGCCGGGTCGGAGATCCAGTAGAGGGTGCTGGTCCCCTCCTTACGGCGGCCCAAGAAGCCGCCGGCGTGGAGCGCGGCGAGATGCTTTGACACGTTCTGCTGTGAGGTGCCGAGGGCCGTCGTGACCTCACCGACCGAGGCCTCGCCGCGAGTCCTCAACTGATCGAGGATTCGAAGCCTGTTGGGGTCCGACAGCACCTGGAAGCGCCGGGCGATCAGCTCGGCGGCGGCCGGGTTCAGTGGGCTTTTCATCTTGGCTGGCATCTCTGTTATCTTACCCTTTAACAACTGTTAAGTTGTATAGCTGTAAGCCTAGAGAGAGGATAGCGATGCCGACTGTCGCCCAGCGCTCTGACCGACCACGCCACGGCTCCACGTCCACCGGCCCGTCGCATTGGCCCCTGGAGCGGGTCCTCTTCCTGATGGCCGGCACGATGACCGGCCTGAGCGCGCTGCTCAGCGCAACCGTCAGACCCTGGTTCCTGCTCCTGACCGGCTTCGTGGCCCTTAACCAGCTCGCCTACGTCGCCTTCGGCAACTGCCCCAGCTCCCTGGTTCTGCGGCGGCTCGGACTCAGGGCGGGAAGCGAGTGGTGAGCGAGCTGGGACCGATCGGGCGGCTGGGGCGCTTCGCAGCCAGCCGTCCGC
>DASTYR010000159.1:0-2716 GCA_035764795.1 Solirubrobacterales bacterium
CTACAACTTCCAGCGGCCGCACCAAGCGCTGGCGGGGCTGGTACCGGCCGATCGTTTCTTTCGCGCGGCGCCCCAGGTCCGGGCGGCCGTCGAGGCGACCATCGCGGCGAACGCGCTCCGACTGGCGCGCTCGCAGCCCCCGCGCAAGCCCTTCTACCTGGTCGGGCGGCTGGGCGACCAGGACCTCAGCATCGCTGCCCAGGCCGGCGCGCTCACCGTGAAGGTCGGGGACGCGGCGCAGACCATCCATCTTCGAGGAGACGAGCATGACGCAAGCACGGACGAGGGCACCGAAGGCATCGAAGCGACCGACGGTGGCGAAGCGGCGGCGCAAGGAGCGAGCGCGGCCGACGCCACGGTGGCTGACCGGGCGGACCGATCTCGACCAGATGGCGCAGCGGCGCTGTCTCCTGGTCCTGAGCGTCCTCTCGGGCGAGAAGACGGTGACGACGGCGATCGAGGAGCTCCAGATCTCGCGGCCCTTCTACTACCAGCTGGAGACGAAGGCGCTCCTGGCGATGCTGCGGTCGCTGGCGCCGGGCGCCGATGGCTCGACGAACCCGGACGAAGCGACGCCGGCGCGGCGGATCGCGGAGCTCGAGCGCGAGGTGGCCCGGCTCGAGCGGGAGAAGCGGAGGGCCGAGCGCCTCTGGTCGCTGGCCAAGCGGATCGTGCCGACTGGCCCCCTGACCCTGGGCGTCGGGCGGCCGAGGAAGACGCGACCGGCAACGCGCTCGACGACCAGTGGCTCGCTCGTTTCGCGGCGGGCGACGACGAAACCGAGGACGACGGTCGAGGGCCGGCCGAGCTCGACCCCGACGACGGCTGGCGAGGGCGAGCGCTGAGATGGGACCGCAAGCTCGCCGGTGTGGTAGCCCCATGGGAGCCTCGCCCCGATCGCGAGGAGGACGATGGCGCGGAAACGGCGACCGAACGAGAAGTCGAGCTACAAGCCAGCACCCAAGGTGCCGCCCGAGCTGGCGGACCGCTACCAGGTGGTGGCGCTGGTCATCGCGGAACAGCTAAGCGTGAGCGAAGGCGCCCGCCGGCTCGGCATGGCGCGGGCGAACTTCCAGACGCTGGTGAACCGGACCAAGGAGTCGATGGTCACGACCCTGATGCCGCGCCCGACTGGACCGACGCCGCATCCGGCGGAACAAGCCGCGCTCTCGCACGAGGTAGAGACGCTGCGCAAAGACAACGAGCGACTGACGCAGCAGCTCGAGACGATGGACCGCCTTCTTGGGGCCGCAGGGGACGTGATCAGGGGGCTCCGGCAGCCGGCGAGACCCAGGACGTCGAAGACCTCGCCGCGTCGCTCGACGCCCTCCTCGAGCGACGACGACGAGGAACCGCCAGCAACTCTCAACTCAACGCAGCCGACGACCTGCCCGACGCCGACTGGGTCGACGTCGGCGATGTCGACGGTGATGACGATGCGTGAGCCGGGCGCTACCTGGCGGAGGCGAGCGAGGGCCTTGGGGGTCGGCGCATCGACCCTGCGCCGGCACGCACGGCGCGGCGTGCCCGGACCGCGACCGTCCCGCGCTCGGCCGCCGTCAGCAGAGAGCGCGACCGCCATCCGCGGACTTGTCCGACAGCTGCGCGGCCTGGCCGGCGCAGCGTCGCTGGGCAAGAGCGTGACGGGCGTGTCACGTCGCCAGGCGGCCAGCATCAAGCGGGACGAGCTCACGGCCATGGAACGCGACCGCAAGGCCTCCGCAAGCCGCGTCGAAGTACCTGCGCCCGGAGTCATCCGCGGCTTCGACGCCCTCGAGACGCGAACGGCGGAAGGCCGTCGCTGGGTCCTGGCTGCTGGCGACGCCTCGGTGCCCTACCGGACATCGCTCGAGGTGGTCGAGCGCTACGACGCCCGGGCGGTCGCGACCGCGCTCGACGCCGACTTCGCCGCACACGGCCCTCCGCTGGTCCTGCGGCTCGATCGGGCGAGCTGCCACCGCGCCCCGTCCGTCGTTTCGCTCCTCGAGCGCTGGCGCGTCCTGCCGCTTCACGGACCACCACGCTACCCACGCTACTACGGCCAGCTCGAGCGCCAGAACCGCGAGCACAGGGCCTGGCTCGCTGCACACGGCGCGTACAGCCACAGAGATCTGGTCGCCGACTGCTCGCACCTGCGAACGGTCTTGAACGGCCAGTGGCGCCGGCCTACGCTCGAATGGCGCACCGCCGAGTGCGTGTGGGAGCAGCGTGGGGAGCTTGCCATCGACCGAGACGAGCTGCGCGACGCCGTCGCCGACGGTGCCGCTCGGCGTCTGCGCGCCGGCCTGCATCACGACCTCGCCTGGCGCCTCGCGGTCGAGAACGTGCTCACCAACAAGAACCTCTTGCGACTCACGCCGAAGCCGAAGGTGCTATGCGCTCACTGACCTCTTCAAACGCTCAATTAGCTGGCGCGGCACATCAATTCTGGGATGTGAAGGTCGACGGTTCGAATCCTCAATTTTCCGACGTGATGAATTGGCTCACTGCCGGCTACTTCTTTTCAATCCCGCCCAGCTGGGAAGATCCATATTTTCAGCTGGAACAAGCTTCGGACGGATTGGGAGGCGGAATCAATACGAATTGGGACAATTCAAGGGCACAAATGGAATCGATTGGTAGACGTCTGACGGCGACGCTCATCTGTGTCGGTCTGTCGATCGCTTGTTCGAACGACGATGACTTGTGCGATGTCGGTGCTGGCAAGCGGTGCGAG
>DASTYR010000160.1:0-5795 GCA_035764795.1 Solirubrobacterales bacterium
ATGCGGGGTGAGGCGGCAGAGCGGTTCGTGGTCGCGAGCCTGCGCCTGATGGCGCTCGGCTTCGCCGTCGTCGGCCTGCTTTTCGTGGCGAGCCCCAGCCTCTTCGTCGACGGCACCGACGACCGGCTCTGGCAGGCGCTCGCCTTCGCCTACATGGTCGTGATCACGGGTCTGGCCCTGGTCATCCAGGCCGACGTCGTCCGTTACCGGCCCCTGCTGCTGGTGCTGGCGGCGGGCAAGGCGGCATCCTCGCTCGGCTCGCTTGCCTATTACGCCTTCGAGCAAGACCACTTCGTGCTGCTGCTCAACTTCCTCGTCGACGGCTTCCTGGCGGTCGCCGCACTGTGGCTCTGGTCGCTGGCAGGCCGCGTCGAGCGCTCCCCGGCCCCCGGCTGACGACGCCCGCCGGGGCTCTCGGCCGCCGAGCAGCGCACCCTGAGCGCGATCTGCGAGGCGATGGCGCCGCCGCTCGACGGCCTTCCGGCAGCCGAGCGCGAGGTCGACGTCGCGGGTCCGGTCGGTCGCTTCCTGCCTTCCCTCTCGCCGCGCGCCCTGCGGCAGATCAGGCTCGCCCTCCGCGCCTTCGAGTGGCTCCCCTTTCCGTGGCGCTTCAGCCGCCTCGACGTCGCCGCCCGCGAGGACTTCTTACGTCGCATGGAGCGCTCCCGCTTCGGCCTGTACCACCAGCTGCTGTTGCTGGCCAAGACCTTCACGACCCTGGGTTACGCCGTCGACCCGGCGGTAGAGGCCCGCATCGGCATCGAGACCGCCTGCCGCCTCGATGACGGCAGTGAGCCGCCGGCCTCGGGCGGGCTGGGTGAGGTCCGCCCCTCCGGGCCCGTCGAGGAATGCGACGTCGTGATCGTCGGCTCCGGCGCAGGCGGCGCAGCAGCAGCGACCGTGCTGGCAGAGGCCGGACTCGACGTGATCGTGCTCGAGGCCGGCGCCGCTTACAACCGCGACAGCTATCCGCGCGATCAGCTGCAGGCGATCGCCTCGCTCTACCGCGACGGCGGCCTGACGATCGCCGAGGGACGACCGCCGATCCCCGTTCCGGTTGGGAGGACGGTCGGCGGCACGACCGTCGTCAACTCGGGCACCTGCTTCCGCGCCCCCGACCCCGTACTCGCCCACTGGCGCGAGCGCTATGGGATCGAGTGGGCGGGTGACCTGGCGCCCGACTTCGCCGAGAGCGAGGAGTTTCTGCGGGTGACGCCGCTCGACCCGGAGCGGATGGGCCGCAACGGCCAGCTGGCGATGGAGGGCGCGGCGGCGATCGGCGCCAGCGGCGGTCCGATCGCGCGCAACGCCGGCAGCTGCGTGCAGTGCAGCTCCTGTCCCTACGGCTGCCGGATCGATGCCAAGCGGGCGATGAACGTCAGCTACATGCCGCGGGCGGTCGCGGCTGGGGCCCGGCTGCGCACGGGAGCGGAGGCGCGGCGGGTCCTGGTCGAAGACGGGCGGGCCGCCGGCGTCGCCTGTCGCGTGGTGAGGCAGGACGGTGGCCCGAGCCAGCGCTATGAGGTTCGCGCCCGTCAGGCCACCCTCCTCGCCGGAGGCGCCTTCGGGACGCCCGAGCTGCTGCTGCGCTCCGGCCTCGGCGGTGGCCAGGTCGGCCGCAACCTCCACCTCCACCCCGCCTGCTGGGTCGGCGCCCGCTACGAGGAGGACGTCCGTGGCTGGGACGGCGTGATGCAGAGCTATTACGTCGACGAGTGGGAGCCGCAGCGGATCTTGCTAGAGGCGACCTTCACGCCTCTGCCCTTCGGCGGTGCCTGGCTCTTGGGATCGGGTCGCGAGCACCAGGAGGCGATCCTGCGCTTCGGCAGCATCGGCTCGATCGGCGTTCAGCTCGCCGACGAGTCCAGTGGGCGGGTCGGCATCGCGCGCGACGGTTCGCTGCGGGCCACGTACGACCTCAGCGACGAAGACGCCCACCGCCTCACCTTTGGCATCGCCCGCGCCGCCGAAGTCCACTTCGCCGCCGGCGCAAACGAGGTCTATCCCAACATCGCCCGCACCCCAGTCCTGCGGCCGAGCGACCTGGCCGAGTTCGAGGCGACCCGCTTCCGGCCCGCGGAGCTGCGGCTCGAGGCCTTCCACCCGATGGGCACGGCGCGGATCGCCGCCGACCCCGGCGAGGGTGTCTGCGCCTCCAACGGAGCCGTGCACGGCGTCTCCAACCTCTACGTCGCCGACGCCTCGCTCTTCCCCACGGCCGTATGGGTGAACCCGATGATGACCATCCTCGCCTTCGCGAAGAGGATTGCAGCCGGGGTGGCCGAGGCGACCCCGGCTGCCAGAGGTCGCTAGCTCCCCGGCGGAGGCGGGGGCGGGGGCTGCTGCCCCGAAGGTGGCGGGGGCGGTCCGTCCGCGGGCGGCTGGCCGCCTGCCCCGGGACCGGCGCCATGGCCCGACCCGCCGCTGCCGAACTGGTCGCCGACGTCGCTGAAGGTCAGCCCTTCCTCGCGCATCGCGCTGTAGCCGCCGTAGGCAATGCCGGCGGCCGCGACGAGGCTGAGGAAGACGCCGAGCTTCAACGTCGTATCCACCTCGACCCCTTCGACGCCACCGCCTCCGGGCGGATCGATGATCCGATAGAGGATCAGCAGCACCGCAAGCGTCCCAAGTGCCGCGACGATTGCGTTGAGCGAGATCGGCAGCTCCAGATCGGCTTCGGTCAGCCGGATGACAGCTACTCCGATCGCGGCGACGATCGCCACCATCAGGAAAAGCGGGATCACGTCGAGCCAGTCCCAGGCATTGCCCTCAACACCGACAGCGCCGGAGAACCCTGGGACACCAGACTCGACCCCGAACCAGTCGAAGAACATGAATATGAAGAGGAGGATCGCGGAAACCGCGGCGATCTTCTCCCCAGGGCTCAGCTTGTCGAGTTCCATGCGCATCCTCCGCAGAGTAGGGGTCGAGCCGACACTACACCCGGGCTCGGGCGGCAGCCAGCGTGTTGACGAGCAGCATCGCGATCGTCATCGGACCCACCCCGCCAGGCACCGGCGTGATGGCCGCCGCTACCTCGGCGGCCGGCTCGAAATCGACGTCGCCGCAGAGGCCGTCGTCGGTGCGGTTGACGCCGACGTCGATCACCACCGCGCCCGGCTTGACCGCGTCGGCGCCGAGTAGCCGCGGCACCCCAACCGCGGCGACGAGTACGTCGGCGCGGCGACAGGTCGCGGCGAGGTCGCGGGTCCGCGAGTGGCAAACGGTGACGGTGGCGTTGGCGGCGAGCAGCAGCCGGGCAACCGGCACCCCGACCAGCTTGGAGCGACCGACGACGACCGCCTCGGCGCCGGCCAGTTCGACTCCCTCATGGGCCAGCAGCTCCATCACCCCGGCCGGCGTGCAGGGAACGAGCCCTGGTGTCCCGTGCGCGAGCAGCCCCGCGTTGGCCGGCGTCAGCCCATCGACATCCTTGACCGGATCGATCGCCGCGACCACCCGGTCGGAATCAATTTGGTCCGGCAGGGGAAGCTGGACCAGGATGCCGTCGACCTCGTCGTCGGCTCCGAGGGCGGTCACCAGCTCGAGCAGCTCAGCTTCACTCGTCTCGCTGCTGAGCCCGTGGTGGATGGAGCGGATGCCGGCCTCCTCGCAGGCCTCGTGCTTGCGGCGTACGTAGATCGCCGAGGCCGGGTCGTCGCCGACCAGCACGGTCGCCAGCCCGGGGGCGCGTCCCTGCTCTTGGGCGAAGACGCCGACCCCGGTGCGAACCCGCTCACGCACCGTCGCCGCCACGGCCTTGCCGTCGATGATTCGTGCCGACACCGCGCTCACCGCTTGCGAATCGGCGCGTAATCGGCCATCAGCTTGCGCTCCGAGCCGTCGCTCGAGAAGCGGACGACGACCACGCCCCCGGGCTCGACCGCGGTAACGACGCCGTCGCCGAAGCTGGCGTGGACGACGTCGTCGCCGGTCGTCAGCGCGAGCGCCGGGCCGGGGTCCACCGGCGAAGCCGCAGCGGCCTCTCCCGCCGGCTGGTTCCAGGCCATGCCGCCGCCCGCCCTCGATTTCTCGTGCCGCTCGGTCAGCTCCACAGGGATCTCATCGACGAAGCGCGAGGGCAGGTTGTACTCGGCACGGCCGAAGAGGCGTCGCTCGCGCGCCCAGGTCATGTAGAGGCGCTTCCGCGCCCGGGTGATGGCGACGTAACAGAGCCGCCGCTCCTCCTCCTCGCCCCCCTCTTCGAGAGCCCGCATGTGTGGGAAGGAGCCGTCCTCACAGCCGACCACGAAGACCACGTCGTACTCGAGGCCCTTGGCGTTGTGCAGGGTCATCAGCGTCACCTGCTGCTCGCCCTCCTCGAGCGAGTCCTGGTCGCTGTAGAGGGAGATCTGCTGCAGGTACTCCTCCAGGGGCGACTCCTCGCTCTCGCCCTCGATTTCGCGCTCGCGATCGAACTCGGCAGCACCGGCGACGAGCGCCTCGAGGTTCTCGGCCCGCCCTTCAGCTTCGATCGTGCGCTCGGCGGCTAGCGCCTCCAGGTATCCGCTCTCGTTGAGAACCGTCTCCAGCAGGCTCGCGACCGGCGCCTCGTCGGCGCGGGCGCGTAATCCGTCCATCGTCTCGTAAAAGCGCGAGACCGCCTTGATCGCGGCGGCGCCGAGGCCGGGCACCTCCTCGGCGCGTTCCATCACCTCCCAGATCGTCAGCCCCGTCGTGTTCGCATGGGCGACGAGCCGACCCTGGCTGGTTTTGCCGATGCCCCGCCGCGGCGAGTTGACGATCCGCGCGAAGGAGACCTGGTCGGCGGGATTGACGAGCAAGCTCAGGTAGGCGATCGCGTCCTTGATCTCGGCCCGCTCGTAGAACTTGGTGCCGCCGATCACCTGGTAGGAGACGTCGAAGCGGTTCAGCGTGTCCTCGAGCACCCGGCTCATCGCGTTGGTCCGGTAGAAGACGGCGACGTCGGACGGTGAGACGCCCTCCTCCTCGCCCAGCCGCTCGATTTCGCCGGCGACCCAACGCGCCTCTTCGTGCTCGTCGGTGAGCTCGGCGAGCTGCAGCGGCTCGCCGCCGGCCAGCTCGGTCCAGAGCCGCTTCGGCCGCCGCTCGCGATTGCGTTCGACGACCGCGTTGGCGGCTGAGAGAATCGTCTGCGTCGAGCGGTAGTTCTGCTCGAGCTTGACGACTGCCGCCTCGGGGAAGTCACGCTCGAAGTCGAGGATGTTGCGGATGTCGGCGTGACGGAAGCCGTAGATCGACTGGTCCTCGTCGCCGACAACCATCAGGTTGCCGTGCTCGGCGACCAGCAGCTGCAACAGGCGGTACTGGGCGTGGTTGGTGTCCTGGTACTCGTCGACGAGGACGTGGCGGAAGGTGCGGCGCCAGCGCTCGCGCACCTCGTCGAACAGCTCCAGCGCGTTGACGGTGCGCACCAATAAGTCGTCGAAGTCCATCGCGTTGGCCTCGAGCATCCGCTTCTCGTAGAGACCGTAGACCTCGGCCGCGGTCTCCTCGAAGACGCTGCCGGCCACCTCGGCGTAGGCGCTCGAGTCGACCAGTTGGTTCTTGGCACCGGAGATCTGGGAGCGGATCGCGCGCGGCGGGTAGCGCTTGGGATCGATGTGGAGCTCCTCCATGCAGCGTTTGAGCATCCGCAGTGAGTCCGACTCGTCGTAGATCGTGAAGCCGCGCGAGTAGCCGAGCCGCTCGGCGTCGGCCCGCAGCATCCGCGCGCAGGAGGAGTGGAAGGTCGTCACCCACATCGCCCGAGTCGCCCGGCCGACCAGCGATTCGACCCGCTCGCGCATCTCGGTCGCCGCCTTATTAGTGAA
>DASTYR010000161.1:0-4192 GCA_035764795.1 Solirubrobacterales bacterium
TGCGGTCGCCGACGATGCCGCCGACGCGCTGGTCAGTCATGGCTCGACCGGGGCGACGATGGCGGCCGCCACTTTCGGCCTGCGCCGCATGCGCGGGGTGCAGCGACCGGCGCTGGCGGTGCAGCTGCCGGTCCCCGGGAAGACCGTGCTCTTCCTCGACGTCGGCGCCAACGTCGAGGTGCGCGCCCAGCACCTGGTCCAGTTCGCTTACCTGGGTGCCGCTTTCAGCGAGGCGGTGCTCGGCGTCGAGTCGCCCCGCGTCGGTTTGCTGACCGTGGGTGAGGAGGCGGGCAAGGGCCGCGAGGAGGTGGTTGCCGCCCACGCCCTCTTGGCCGACGCCGGTGGCATCGAGTTCGCCGGCAACGTCGAGGGGCGCGACCTGCCAGCCGGGACGGCCGACGTCGTAGTCACCGACGGCTTCACCGGCAACGTCGCCCTGAAGCTGATGGAGGGGACTGCACGGGCGGTGGCGGGCGCGGTCGGCGATGCTGCCCGCTCCAATCCGGTCTCGCTCGTCGGCGGCCTGCTGATGCGGCCAGCGCTGGGTGGCCTGCGACGTGAGCTGCGCCCCGACGCCACCGGCGGCGCGATCCTGCTCGGTCTGCGCGGCGTCGCAGTGGTCGGCCACGGCGGCGCGGGCGCCGAGGGAATCGCCAACGCGGTGCGCCTTGCGGCTCGCTGTGTCGAGGCCGAAGCGGTCACCCGCACCGAGGCGATGCTGCGCGCCGGCGGCGCCAACCGCGGCTCGCTTGCCGCCGAGCCGGCCGAGGGCGTCGGTGCATGATGGGAAGATGGCGCCTGCGATGACCCGCGACGAAGTGCTCACCCTGGTCCGCGATCACCTCGCCGAGGAGCTCGAAGTCGACCCCGCCAAGATCGGCGAGTCGACTCGCTTCAAGGACGACCTCGACGCCGATTCGCTCGACCTCTACGAGCTTGTGATGGAGCTCGAGGACCGCTACGGGGTCAAGGTCTCCGAGCAGGAGGCGGCGCAGATAGAGACGGTCGGCGACGCGGTGTCCTTCGTCCTGGAGCGCGCCCCGGCGTGAGCATGAAGGCGCTCGAGGGGCTCATCGACGAGCTCCCCGCCGAGCTGCGCAACCGCGCGCTCACACACTCCTCCTGGACCGCCGACGCGGAGTCTTACGAGCGGCTCGCCTATCTCGGCGACAGTGTCCTGGCGCTGGCCGTGGCATCGCACCTGCACGAGCGCTTCCCCGAGATCGACGCCGGCGGCCTGACCAAGATCCACAACCATGCCGTCAGCGGCGTCTCCTGCGCCGATGTCGGCCGGGCGCTCGGAGTTCCCGAGATGCTGACCTCCGCTCAGCCCGAGGCCGAGGACGCGATTCCTGCTGAGACCCTGCTGGCCGGCTCGCGGCCACTGCCAGAGGCGACGGAGGCGTTAATCGGCGCCTGCTTCGTCGCCTTCGGCTTCGAGCGCACCGCGGAGGCGGTCGCCGCCGCCTTCGAAGAGCGGATCGAGCACGCGACCGAGGCCCGGGTCGACTCGAAGTCGGCCCTGCAGGAGCTGCTCGCGCAGCGCAAAGCGCGCGTAAGCTACGAGGTGGTCGCCGAATCCGGGCCGGCTCACGAGCGGACCTTCGAGGTGGAGGCGATCGTCGATAAAGAGTCGATCGGCAGGGGCGAGGGACGCAGCAAGAAGGCGGCCGAGCAGATGGCCGCCGAGCAGGCGTTGGAGAGGCTTGGCGGCTGAGGGCGTGAGGCGTCCGATCCGCACGCGAGGCTTGGGGTTCGAGAGCGAGGACGAGGCATGTATCTGAAATCGATCGAGATGAAGGGGTTCAAGTCGTTCCCCGAGCGCACCCGGCTGGAGTTCTCGCCGGGCGTCAGCGTCATCGTCGGTCCAAACGGCTCGGGCAAGTCGAACATCACCGACGCCGTGCTCTGGGCGCTGGGCGAGCAGAGCCCGGGGGCGATCCGGGGTGCCTCGATGCAGGACGTGATCTCCGCCGGTGGCAAGGGCGTCGGCCAAAGGCGCACCGCCGAGGTCGAGGTGACGATCGACAACGGCCAGGGACGGGCCGAGACGGAGCTCTCCGAGATCGCGATCCAGCGGCGGCTCGACCGCTCCGGCGACGGCGGCTACCGGCTCAACGGCGCCCGCTGCCGCCTCGTCGACGTGGTCGAGGTCCTCTCCGACACCAACCTCGGCCGCGAGATGCACTCGGTAATCAGCCAGGGCCGGGTCGAGTCGATCGTCCACTCCAAGCCGCGCGAGCGGCGTCTGCTGGTCGAGGAGGCCGCCGGGCTCGGCAAGCACCGCAAGCGCCGCCGCCGGGCCGAGCTGAAGCTGCGGGCGGCGCGCGACAACCTCGACCGCGCCCTTGACGTCGAGCGCGAGGCGCGGGCGCGGCTGCGACCGCTGAAGCGCCAGGCCGAAGCGGCGGAGCTGGGGGCGCGGATCGAGCGCCAGGAGCTGGAGCTGCGCGGCCGCCTCGTCGCCGAGGAGCTGCGCTTCGGCCAGGACCGAGCGGAAGCGGCGCAGCGGGTCGCCGAGGCGGCCCGCGCCGAGCGTGCCAAGCAGGAGCAGCGGTTGGCCGAGGTAAGCGAGCGGCGGCGCGCCGCCGAGGAGCGCTTCGCGACGCGGGACCGCGAGCGCACCCAGGCCTGGGGCGTCCTCACCAAGCTGCGCGGCGACCAGCAGCGTGTCGCGGTGCGGGCTGCGAGCCTGGCCGAGCGCGAGACCTCCCTCGCGGCCTCGCTGGAGGCTCTGCGCGCCGAGTTCGGCCCGCTGACCCTCGATCTCGGCGCGAGCGGCGGTGCGCCGGGTGAGCGGGCGCGCAAGCTGGAGGAGGAGCTGAGCGAGATCGACGCCGGCCTTTCGGGCGCCGTCGAGGGCCTTGCCCGGGCCCGTTCCGACGCGTCGTCGGAGTCCGAGCGCGAGACGGCGCTTGGATCGGTGCAGAGCGGCGCCGAGCGGGCGGTGCGGCACGCCCGCCGCGCCGAGGGCCTGCTGGGTGAGCGCCACCGCGAGGCGCTGCGGGCGCGGGTGGCCGAGGGCGAGGAGCTACTCGACGACGTGCGCTCGGCCCTGGCGGCGGCGAGTGCGGCCGAAGCGGCGATCAGGACGCGCGTCGAGCGGATCGAAGCGACGGTGGTCGGTGAGCAGGGCGACGGCGACGCGATCGCCGAGGAGATGCGCGAGTGCTCGCGGCAGGAGTCCGAGCTGCAGGTGCAGATGAAAGCCGCCTCCGACAAGCTGACCGAGGCGGAGGTCGAAGCAGCCCACCTCGGCGACCGGCGTGCCGAGGCGGCGAAGGAGCTGGCGACGATCGCCGAGCGGCTCGGCGAGGAGGTCGGTCCAGCGGAGCAGCCGCTCTCCGACGAGGAGCGGGGTGAGATCGAGCGTCGGCTCGAGCGGCTCGAGCGGCGTCGCGCCCAGATCGGCCCCGTCAACCCGCTGGCCGAACAGGAGTACGAGGAGGCACGCGAGCACGTCGAGTCGCTGCAAACCCAGCGCGAGGACACCGAGCGGGGGATGCGCGAGCTGGAGGCGCTGATCCGCGACGTCGACCGCGAGATCGAGCGCGCCTTCGAGCAGACCTTCGAGGCGACCGCGAAGAACTTCGAGGAGATGGTCGAGCACCTCTTTCCCGGAGGTAGGGGTCGCCTGCGCCGGGTCAGCTTGCGCCCGGTGCGAGACAGCGAGGACGCCGCGATGGAGGCAGAGGAGACTGACGGGGAGGAGGACGAGGAAGAGCGCGAGGAGCTGGGCGTCGAGATCGAGGTGACGCCGGCCGGCAAGTCGACCCGCAAGCTCTCGCTGCTCTCGGGTGGCGAGAAGTCGCTGGTCGCGCTCGCCTTCGTCTTCGCCGTCTTCCTCGCCCGCCCCTGCCCCTTCTACATCCTCGACGAGGTCGAGGCGGCACTCGACGACGCCAACATCGACCGCTTCCTGCAGCTGATCCGCCGCTTCTCGGGGCGTGCCCAGTTCGTCATCGTCACCCACCAGAAACGGACGATGGACGCCGCCGACGTCCTCTACGGGGTGACGATGGGCGACGACGGTGTGACCAAGGTCGTCTCGCGGCGGCTGCCGCGAGAGGTCGGCGAGGACGGCGCGCTGGAGGAGCCGTCGATCCTCGCGGACGGGCCGCCGCCCTTCGCCGGCATCGGCCGCGAGCCGGGGCAGGGAGCGCGCAAGGCGCCGGCGGACTCGCCCCCCTCC
>DASTYR010000162.1:0-3140 GCA_035764795.1 Solirubrobacterales bacterium
CCGTAGCGACCACCGAGCCGGCCGGAGACCCCGGCGGCGACGGCAGCGGTGAGCGGGCCGGGGAAGAAGGCGAAGCCTGCCTTCGTAACCGAGTAGTGCCAAACGTCGGTCAGGAAGAGCACGTTGGCGAGCAGCAGCACGGCGAACGCGGCGAAGAAGAACAACGTCGAGAGCGCCGCGAGCGCGAAGGCCGGCGGCCGTAGGAGCGAGAGCTCGACGACCGGAGCGGGATGCCGTGCCGACCTGAGCGTGACGAGGACGACTAGGACGGCCGCGGTGGCGAAGGCGGCGAGCGAGCGCCCGTCCCAGCTCCAGTCCGGCCCCTTCACGAGGCCGAGCGTGAGCGTCCCGATCGCACCGATCAAGAGCAAGCTGCCGAGGAGGTCGGGGAAGCGGCCGCGTTCGGAGTCGCGGATCTCGGGGACGATCCTGGCGGAGCGGACGAGGGCGTAGAGACCGAGGGGAAGGTTGATGAGGAAGATCCAGCGCCAGCTCGCCTCGACGAGGAGGCCGCCGATCGGAGGCCCGGCAGCCGCGCCGACGCCGGCGATCGCCGCCCAGAGGCCGATCACAGTCGGCCGCTTCGACGCCGGGAAGAGCGGCAAGATCAGCCCCAGCGAGGTCGGTATCAGCGCCGCACCGCCGACCGCCTGGATCAGTCGGGCCCCGATCAGGAGGTCGACGGAGGGCGCGGCCGCGGCGAGAGCGGAGCCGACCAGGAAGACGAGCAGGCCCGCGAGGAAGATCCGCTTGCGTCCCACGATGTCGGCGAGCCTCCCGGCCGGCACGAGCACAGCGGCGAACACGATCGCGTAGGCGCTGAGAATCCAGGAGAGGCTGGACAGGCTCGCCGACGGGAAGCTGCGCTGGATGTCCGGGAAGGCGATGTTGACGATGAAGACGTCGAGCACCGCCAGGAAGACGCCGATCGCGAGCACGCCGAACGCCCGCCAGGGCGACGTGCTCTCGGGCGCACTCGGTTGCTTCATAAAACTAACTTAACAGACGCGAGTTGCATCATGCAACTTGCTACGCTGAGAGCGTGCTCAGCCGAACCTACGAAGGGCAGAACTGCTCGATCGCGCGAGCGCTGGAGCTGATCGGTGAGCGCTGGACGCTGCTGATCATCAGGGATGCCTTCCTCGGCCGGCGCCGCTTCGACGAGTTCCAGGCGAGCCTCGGGGTGGCGCGAAACGTACTCGCCGAGCGGCTCAACCGCCTCGTCGAAGAGGGAATCCTCGAGCGGAAGGCCTACAGCGAGCGGCCGCCGCGGTCCGAGTACAGCCTGACCGAAAAGGGCCGCGACCTCGCCATCCCCCTGCTGGCGCTCATGCAGTGGGGCGACAAGCATGTCTCCGACAAGCCTCCGCGCATCGCTCGCCGGCGCAACGACCGCACCAGGGTCAAAGCCGTGCTCGTCGACCGCGACAACAGCGTCGTCAGCCCCGCCGAGATCGAGATCGTGCCGGGCCCGGGACTGTCCGCCACACGGGTCTAGAGAGTCAGGCGCTAGACGGTGATGACGACCTTGCCGCGGGCGTGTCCTTGCTCCAGGTACCGGATCGCCTCGGGCGCCTCGCTCAGCGAATAGCTCCTGTCGATCACCGGCGTCACCTGCCCCGTCTCGATCAGCTCCTTCAGCAGCAGGAGGTCGTCTCGCTTCCGCGTCGTCAGGTACGGGGCGACGGTCTGGCTCACGAACCGTCGCATCAGCACCGCGCCGAGCAGGAAGAGAATCGGTTTCCCGCCCGTGCGCCCCTTCGCTCCACCGGCCAACGCGAGGACGCCGTCGGGCTTCGTCGCCCGCCTGAGGGACGAGAGCGAGCGGTTGGCGACCGCATCGAGGATGAGGTCGTAGCGCTGCCCGCTCCGCGTGAAGTCCTCGCGCGTGTAGTCGACGACGTGGTCGGCTCCGATCGACCGGACGAGCTCGGCGTTCCTCGTGCTGCAGACGCCGGTCACCTCGGCTCCGAACGCCTTTGCGAGCTGGACCGCGAACGTGCCGACGCCCCCGGCCGCGCCGTTGACCAGGACGTTCTGACCCGCCTCGATCCCGCCTTTGTCGCGGAGGCCCTGCAGCGCCGTCAGCGCCGCGAGCGGCACAGCGGCGGCCTGCTCGAAGGTCAGGTTGGCCGGCTTCTGGACGACCCCCTTCTCCGGCACGGCGGCGTATTCGGCGAGCGTCCGGATGCTCATCCCGAACACCTCGTCTCCGGGCTGCAGCAGGGTCACGTCGCGGCCGACTGCCTCCACGCGCCCCGCAAGGTCGGCCCCGAGGCCGTCGTTCTTCGGCCTGCGAAGCCCTTCGCTGCCGCGCATGAAGTACGGCTGGCCGCGCAGCCGGTGCCAGTCGATCGGGTTCACCGACGACGCGTTGACCCGGACCAGCACCTGGTCGTCCTTGGGCACCGGCCTGTCGATCTCCCGCAGCTGCAGCACAGCGGGTGAGCCGTACCGGTCATAGACGATCGCTTTCATCATACAGCGTAAGGTATGCCATACGCTGTAAGGTGTCAAGCGATGCCGCGGACTCCCCTGAGCAGAGAGCGGGTGCTGCGGACCGCGATGGCCCTCGCGGACGCGGACGGCATCGAAAGGCTCTCGATGCGGAAGCTGGCCGGCGAGCTCGGGGTGGAGGCGATGTCGCTCTACCACCACGTCGCCGGCAAGGACGAGATCCTGAGCGGGATCGTCGACCTCGTCCTCGGCGAGATCGAGCTGCCGGCCAGCGGAGCCGACTGGAAAGAGACGATCCGGCGGAGCGCGATCTCGGCGCACGCCGTCTTCTCGCGGCACCCGTGGGCGTGCAGGCTCGTGCTCACGACGGGCCCCAGCCCGGCCCGGCTGCGGTTCATGGACTCGCTGCTCGCCAGCCTGCGCGAGGGCGGCTTCCCGCCCGGGCTCACCTATCACGGCTACCACGCCCTCGACAGCCACATCATGGGCTTCACGCTCTGGCAGGGGAACTTCCCGGCTTCCGAGGACCTCGCCGCTCTCGCAGCGGACTTCCTCCGGGACTTCCCGACCGAGGACTACCCCGATCTCGCGGAGCACATCGAGCAGCACGTGGGAGGCTCGGGCCACCAGGGCGAGAGCGACTTCGAGTTCGTGCTCGACCTGATCCTCGACGGGCTCGAGCG
>DASTYR010000163.1:0-5401 GCA_035764795.1 Solirubrobacterales bacterium
ACCGACGACGAGGAGCTGCGCAGTCCCTATGTCGTCGAGGAGCACCTCGACGTGGCGCGCTGGGCCCACGACGCTGCCGTGCTCGCCCTGCCCACCCAGATCCTTTGCCGCCCCGACTGCGCCGGCCTCTGCCCGGTCTGCGGCGAGTCCCTCAACGACGCCGATCCAGCCGACCACGACCACGGCGGCCGCGAAGACCCCCGCTGGGCAAAGCTAAAAGAGCTGAAGCTCGACTAACCCAGCTCACCGAGCAACGCTCGACCAGCAGGCGTCTGTCTGGAGGGGTCTGGCACCCCTCCGAACGGCTTGTACTTTTTCTGGTGAGCGGCCTTCGGACGGCCACCCCACTGCCTTCAGAAAAAGTTGAGAGAGGAGGGGTGCCAGACCCCTCCCACGACCACTAAGCCTGCTCGTCGAGCTCGGCGACGGGCTCTTCATCCCGTCCGGCGAGCCGATCCCGCCCGCGCTGCACGGCCGCGAGGAACTTCTGCAGGTTGACCTCGAGCGTGTTGAGGATCTCATCGGCGTAGTCCTCGGCGCCGAGCCGGATCTCGCGCTCTCGCGTGCGAGCGTCCTCGACGATCTCGTCGGCGGCGCGCTCAGCCTGCTTGGTGACCTCCTCGTCGGAGATCAGTCGCGCCTGCTGCTCGCGCGCCTCGCGGACGATGCGCTCCGCCTCGCGCTTGGCCTCGGCGAGCATCTCCTGGCGCTCCTTGACGATCCAGCGGGCCTGCTTGATCTCCTCGGGGATCGTCGCCCGCATCTGATCGAGGAGATCGTAGATCTCCTCGCGGTCCACGCGTACTTGGTCGGTGAGTGGCACCGGCCGGGCGTTGTGGACAACGTCATCCAGCTTGTCTATGAGGACCAGGACGTCCATCAGAAGGTCGTAAGCCTACGTGTAAGGGGTCTTTTCGGTGAAGAACCGGTTATTTCCTCGGCTTTTTGCAAGCTCTCGCCCAAGCCGACGGGCCCGGGAAGCCTACCGTTCGCCCAGGCGTCCTGCCATCGCGGCGGCCACGGGGGGCGGCACGAGGTCGGAAACGTCACCGCCGAAGGTCGCCATTTCCTTCACCCCGGTGGAGGAAAGAAAGCTGTAGTGAGGTGAGGAAATCATGTAGACGCTCTCGACCTCGGGGTCGAGCTTGCGGTTGAGCTGGGCCATCTCGAACTCGTACTCGAAGTCGGAGATCGCCCGCAGGCCCTTGACGATCGTCTTCGCCCCCGATTCGCGCGCGAACTCGACCAGCAGGTTGGCGAAGATCCGCACCTCGACGTTGCCGAGGCCGGTCGTGGCCTGCTCGATGAAGGCCTTGCGCTCCTCTGCCGTGAACAGCGTCTTCTGCTTGCGCAGCGGGTTGTTGACAACGCCAACGACGACTCGTTCGAACACGGCGGAGGTCCGGGTGATGATGTCGAGGTGGCCGTTGGTGACGGGGTCGTAGCTGCCCGGGCAGACGGCGGTACCGATGCGCTCGGGCATCAAGACACCTCCGAGGCGACGTAGAAGGAGACATCGGTACCGCCGTAGCGGCGCTGCCGCCCGCACTCGAGCGACTCGAGGCGCAGCGGTCGGCGGGCGCTGCTCTCGACGACGGCCGTGCCACCCCCCCCGAGGAGGGCTGGAAGATGGGTGTCGAGTTCCCGCCCCACGCGGTCGGCGAGTCTATAGGGGGCGTCGACGAAGACCAGATCGAATCGAGGCCCTCCATGACCGGAGGCAGTTGCGGCGCTCGCCAGCCAGCGGGCGACGTCGGCGCGGACCAGATCAGCCCGCTCCCTCAACTCGAGCCGCTCGACGTTGCCAAGGGCGGGGCGCGTGTCGCGGTCGACCAGCACTGCCGCGGTGGCGCCGCGCGACAGTGCCTCGATGGCGAGGGCCCCGGTGCCGCAGTAGAGGTCGAGGACGTGAGCCCCCGTCACGTCACCCAAGGCGGAGAAGATCGCCTCCCGGACGCGGTCGGAGGTCGGTCGCACCTTCCACCCCCGTGGCGCCACAAGCGTCCTCCCCTTCAGATCTCCGGCAATCACCCGCATGGTCAGAGGGGGATCGGATCAGCGGCGGCGACGCCGAAGCGGCGGTGCGCCGCCTCCAGGAGCGGGCCAAGCTCCGGCGCGTCGAGCTTGTCGTAGTTGGCAAGGAGGCGCAGCACCTCGTCGCGGGCGTCGACTAGGACGGGACCGTCGTCGGGTAGCTCAGCAACCGCGAAGCGCGGCAGGCCGTGCTGGCGCGTGCCGAGCACCTCGCCGGCCCCGCGCAGCGCGAGGTCGACCTCGGCGAGCCGAAAGCCGTCGCTCTCGCGGGCGACCGCCTGCAGGCGGCGCCGCGCCATCTCCCCGGCCTCTTCGGGAAAGAGCAGGCAGTAGGAGCGATGCTCCCCCCTCCCCACTCGGCCCCGCAACTGGTGCAGCTGCGAGACGCCGTAGCGCTCGGCGCCCTCGATCAGCATCACGGTGGCGTTGGCGACGTCGATGCCGACCTCGATCACCGTCGTCGCCACGAGGACGTCGGTTGCCCCGGCGGCGAAGGACTCCATCGCCGCGGCCTTGCGCGCCGATGGCATCTGGCCGTGGATGACGTCGAGGCGGAAGCCGCTCAGCTCGCCGGCGCCCAGCCGCTCGGCCTCCACCTCCGCCGCCCTGCCCTGCAGCTTCTCGGACTCCGCGACCAGCGGGCAGACGACATAGGCCTGGCGACCCCGTCGTAACTGCTCACGCAGTAGTTCGTAAGCCGCTTCCCGCTCGTCGTCCTCGACCACCTTCGTCTCGATTGGCTGCCGGCCGGCGGGAAGCTCCCGCAGGGCGGTGGTGTCGAGGTCGCCGTAGGCGGTCAGCGAGAGCGTGCGCGGGATCGGCGTCGCGGTCATGTGGAGGACGTGCGGGACCATGCCCTGTACTCCCTTCGCATCGAGCGCTCGGCGCTGCGCAACACCGAAACGGTGCTGCTCGTCGACGACTACAACACCCAGCCGCGCGAACTCGACCGCCGGCTCGATCAGGGCGTGAGTCCCCACCACCAGTCCAAGCTCCCCCGTGGCGAGCCGCTCGAGGGCTTCGCGTCTGCGGGCAGCTGGCGTCGCCCCGGTCAACAGCGCGAACGGCGTCGCCTCCTCGGCGAGCAGCGTCCCCAGCGTGATCGCATGCTGCTCGGCCAGCGTCTCCGTCGGCGCCATCAGCGCCGCCTGGTAACCGGCTTCAAGCGCCCGCAGCATCGAGTAGAGAGCCACCACGGTCTTCCCCGAGCCCACCTCGCCCATCAGCAGCCGCTGCATCGGCTCGCCCGACCCCAGGTCCGCATCGATCTCCCCAAACGCATTGCGTTGGTCCCACGTCGGCTCGAACGGCAGCGAGTCGAGCCACCGCTTGACCCCCTCCCCCGGCTCGCCGAGATTCGGCGCCGGCCGGCTCTGTCTATGCGCACGCTTTCGAGCGGCCAACACAGCCTGGTAAAGGAACAGCTCTTCGAAGATCAGCCGCTGCCGCGCCTGCTCGACGTCCTCGGCCTGCTCGGGAAAGTGCATCGCCGTCAGCGCATCGCCCACTCCGGCCAGCCGCTTTCTCGCCCTGATCTCCGCCGGCAGCGCCTCGATCTCATTCGGCGCCCAGTCGATCGCCTGCTCCACCCACTGCCTGATTTTCTGGGCCTTGAGCTGCTCCGTCGCGGGGTGTACAGGGACCAGGCCCTCGGCTTCGGCGACAGGACCCGCGGGCGGCAACACCTCGTACTCCGACACCCTGAACCCCCGTTTGTCCCGCGAACCAGTGAGCAAGAGCTGCGTCCCTTTGGTGAGCTTGCGGGCTAGCCACGGCTGGTTGAACCAGGTAGCTCGAACGGAGTCGGTTGCATCGCCGACTTTGACAGTGAGGATGCTCAGACCGCGGCGTCGGAACGGTCGGCCGGGATCCGCGAGCACCTCCACTCGGAGGGTGGCTGTCTTGCCCGGCTCGAGCTCTGCCACAGGCACTACGGTCAGGTCCCGGTGCTTATGCGGGACGCGCCAGAGGAGGTTGCCAACCGTCGCGATGCCGGCTTCTGCGGCAGCATCGGCCAAGCTTGGGCCGACGCCTTTCAACGCTTTTAGCGAAGCCTCCAAGACCGACGGCCGTGGCCAATGGACCGGCGCCTCGAGCAGTTGCTCGCGCGTCAGCTCGCCGCCGCCAGGGAACGCCCGCTGCGGGGGCGGCATCGACAGCGCCGGCCGCACTACTGCGCCGCGAGCAGCCACCACCAGCTCGGCTGGCCGCCTTCGTGGACCTCGACCTCGACCCCGTCCGGAACGTGGGTGTCGATCTCGGCCGAGGAAATTGGTGCTTCAGCGCCGGCGAAGATGCTGACAATCTCAGCGTCGACGGCGAGACGTTCGAGCGTCTTTGCCAGGGTCGACCCGGCGCCGCCCCAGGCGACTATCTCCTCGCCGACGAACCCGACTGCATCGCCCTTGCGAAAGCGACCTTGCGCGTCGTCGCGCGCTGCCGGCGCCACGCCTCCGCAGGCGATCGTCTCCAGCGCCGCCGAGAGGCGGTCGGCGTTGTCGTCGAGTGCCGCCTCCGGATCGAGGTCGACCAGGGCCAGCAGCCCCCCCTGCTGCGACGTCGCCGCCACCACGCGGGCCGGCTTCTCGGACAGCTCGCAGGCGCGCTCGGCCGCCATGATCACGTTCGAGGAGTTGGGCAGGACGAGCACCTCCTCCGCCCCGACCTCGTGGATGCCTGCCAGCAACTCGTAGGTCGACGGGTTGAGGGTTTCGCCGCCGTCGACGACATGGGCACCGAGCTCGGCGAACAGGCGCGCGAACCCCTCCCCCGCCGCCACCGCCAGGACTCCGGTGCGGCCGCTCTCCAGGCGTGCGCGCCGCGCCGCGACCTGCTCGCGCATGTCGGCGACGTCGAGGTTGGTCACCTCTCCACTGCCCTCGAAGAGGGCCACAGCCGACTCGGGCTCATCGGTGTGGACGTGGACCTTGAGCGTCGTCTCGTCGCCGACGACCAGGACCGAGTCGCCAAGGCCCTCCAGCCGCGGCAGGAAGTCGCGCGAGCGCAGCCCTCTGCCGGAGACGATGAAGTTGGTGCAGTAGCGGTAGCGACTGTCCTCATGATGAGGACGGCTGACCCGCAGCGGCTCGTGGTGCGGGAGCTTGGGCCCGTCGCCGTTGCCGCCGCGCAGACCGGCGACGACGCCGGCGAGGATCAGGACAAGGCCGTAGCCACCGGCATCGACGACGCCTGACTCGCGCAGCACCTCGAGCTGCTCGGGGGTGCGCTCGACCGCCCGCTGGCCGTCGGCGATCGCCTGCTCGAGGACCTCGGCGAGCACGGCGTCCTGCTGCTCGTCGCTGACGCCCCGGTCGAGCCTTTGCTTTTGGGCGTCGAGATGCGCGAGCTGGCGGGCGATCGAGTGCGC
>DASTYR010000164.1:0-3397 GCA_035764795.1 Solirubrobacterales bacterium
GTGTCAACCTCTTCGGCGGCAGGGAGGGACCCGACCGCAACGGGTGCGAGGAGCCGTTCTCCTTCGTCGCCTTCAAGGGCACGATCTCATTCCGCGGCGAGGGCGGCTACACCTCGATCGAGGCGCGGCGCGCCGGCGGCCTGTTGATCGATCCCGCCGCGGCGCGCTGCCGCCAACGCGCCAGGGCCAGCACCAGCGCCAGGCGCGACTCTCGGCTCAACACCTCCCTCCAGGCGATCTCGAGGCAGGGCGGCGCCGTCACCTCCTTCTGGCTACAACGGAAGCGGGGCACCTCGTGGGCACGGCTGGCAGCGCTGCGACAGGAACGGCGCGGGGAGGTGCGGATCCTCCGCTGGGCGACGACGGTGGTCGGCGGCGACAACGCGCTGATCCTCAGCGGACCGGGTGTACGACCGCCGTTCGCCTTCGTCGAGGCGCCGAAGCCGTTCAGCGGCAGCGCGGTGCTCGATGCCTCCGCCGCTCCTGACCAGCAGTGGACCGGATCGCTGGCCGCCTGGATGCCGGGTCTGGGCAAGGCCGGCCTGGCCGGCCCCGGGTACGCGCTCAGCTTCTGCCGGCGAACGGGCGACGAACCTGGCTGCGATCCGGAAGCGCCGGTGCGCAGGGAGCTATCGATGCTTCAGGGCAGCGGCTCCCAGTCCCAGCTCTTCGCCGAAGCGAGGCTCTCCTGGTCGAGGTACCTGCGGAACTCGGCGAGCTCCGCCGGCTCGACGCCGTAGACGTGGTCGGGCTCCGGAAAGCGCCGTGAGCGCACGTCCTCTGCGTAGCGCCTGACCCCCTCGACCATCGCCTCGTTGACGTTGGCGTAGCGCTTGACGAATTTCGCCATGCGGCCCGTGGTGATGCCGAGCAGATCGTGGAAGACGAGCACCTGACCGGCAGTTGCCGGGCCGGCGCCAATGCCGATCGTCGGCACCTCCAGCTTCTCGACGATCGCCTCGGTGATTGCCGCCGGCACCGCCTCGAAGACGATCGCGAAGCAGCCGACCGACTGCAGCGCGAGCGCGTCCTCGAGCAGCTTGATCGCGCCGTTGGCGGTCTTTCCCTGGGCTTTGTAGCCGCCGAGCGCAGTCGCGGTCTGCGGCGTGAGGCCGACGTGGCCCATTACCGGGATGCCGGCGTTGACGATCGCCCGGGCCCGCTCGACCGAGATCCCCCCCGCCTCGAGCTTGACCGTCTGGCAACCCGTCTCCTTGACCAAGCGCTGGGCGTTGCTCACCGCCAGCTCGTTGCTCGCCTCATAGCTGCCCATCGGCATGTCGCCGACCATCAACGGCGTCTTCAAGCCGCGGCGGACCGCCTTGCCGAGCACGATCATCTCGTCCATCGAGACCGGCTCGGTCCCCGGGTAGCCGAGCACGACCATCGCGGCCGAGTCGCCGACGAGGACGATGTCGACGCCGGCCTCCTCGGCGACCGTGGCCGAGGGGTAGTCGTAGGCGGTGACCATCGCGATCGGCTCCCCCGCCGCCTTCATCTCCATCAGCCGGGGCAGGGTCACCGGCTGGCGGCCCGCCGGTGGCGGCGCAGTGTGAGAGCGGCTACCCGAGCTCATCACGCCACCTCGCGCGGGTCGGCGACCTGCGGCTCGCCCGCGAGCAGGACCTCGGGGTGGCTGTCGACGCCGACCACCGCGTTGTCCTCGCCAACGTGGACGACCACCGGCGAGTAGGACTCGAGGTCACGCTCGTCGTAGGCGCCGAAGGAGGCGACGATGATCTTGTGGCCGGGCCGGGTCAGGTGGGCGGCGGCGCCGTTGACCTGCATCGTGCCGGAGCCTGGCTCGCCGTCGATGACGTAGGTGACGAAGCGGGCGCCGTTGTCGATGTCCCAGACATGAACCTGCTCGTTGGTGATCAGGTCGGCGCTGGCCATCAGCTCGGTGTCGATCGTGATGCTGCCGATGTAGTCGACGTCGCAATCGGTCACCGTCGCCCGGTGGATCTTGGACTTCAGCATCTGCCGTTGCATCAGGTGCGGGCCTCCGTGTCGTGGATGAGGACGTTGTCGATCAGGCGAGCGTCGCCGACCCGGGCCGCGACGGCGACCAGGACGGGGCGGCCCTCGAGCCGCTCGACGGGAGTCAAATCTTCGGGGTCGCGCGCCTCGAGGTATTCGGGCTCGATCCCGGCGGCGGCCAGCTCGCTGCGGCCGGCCTCGAGCGCGGCGGCGAGCGTCCCAGCCCGTGCCTCGCGCTCGACCGTGCGCAGCGCGCGTGAGAGCGCCGTCGCGCGCTCGCGATCGGCGGCCGAGAGGTAGGCGTTGCGCGAGCTCATCGCCAGGCCGTCGGCCTCGCGGACGGTCGGCAGCGCCTCGATCCGAACCGGGAAGTCGAGGTCACGGGCCATGCGCCGGACCACGGCCACCTGCTGGGCGTCCTTCTGGCCGAAGTAGGCGACGTCGGGCCCGACCGCGTTGAAGAGCTTGGCGACGACGGTGGCGACGCCACGAAAGTGCTCGGGACCGCGCCGGCCCCGATCGCCGCAGAGGACCTCGGTGAAGCCGCCGTCGACCTCTACTCGCGTGGAGAATCCCTCTGGGTAGATCTCTTCGACAGGCGGTGCCCAAACTAGGTCTACGCCGGCCTCGGCCGCCAGCTCGGCGTCGTGGTCCTCGTCGCGGGGGTAGCGCTCGAAGTCCTCGCCAGGCCCGAACTGGGCCGGGTTGACGAAGAGGCTCATGACGACGACGTCGCACTCGGCCCGCGCGGCACGCAACAGGGAGAGATGCCCCTCGTGCAAGTAGCCCATCGTCGGGACGAGCCCGATCGTCCGGCCGCCGCGGCGCGGCACCGCCAGCGCTTTGCGCAGGTCGGACTTGGCGCGGACGAACTCCACGCCGGCTTGTGCGTGCGGTCGATCGGTCAGTGCGGAAGTCATCTGGTCCATGCCCTGTAGGGGTCACGGCCTGTCCGCCAAAGTATAGGCACGAAGCGCACGGTTCCGTGACGCTTTCACTTGCCGACTGCGGTTTTGACCCCGCTATAGCGGGGTCAAAACCGCAGTCAGTGCCGGATAGGCCTAGGAGAACTCGATTGCCTTGAGGACCTGGGCCGGCGCGCCGGCTGCGATCGAGCCCGCCGGCAGGTCCTTCGTGACGACCGAATTGGAGCCGATCACGCAGCGCTCGCCGATCGTGACGCCGCTGGTGACGACGCAGTTGACCCCGAACCAGCAGTTGGAGCCGATCCGCACCGGGCCCTTGCTCGTGAAGCCCTGCCAAGTGATCGGCGTCTCCGGGTCATCAAAGCGATGGTCCGCGTCACCGACGAAGCAGCCGTTGGCGAACATGACGTGGTCGCCGATCTCGATCCTCTCCTGGGCGGCGAGCATCGTGTTTTTGTTCAGGAAGCAGCCGCTGCCGACAGCGATTCGAG
>DASTYR010000165.1:0-14022 GCA_035764795.1 Solirubrobacterales bacterium
CGCAACTCCAACGGCCGCGTCACGGCGCGACACCGCGGCGGCGGCGCCAAGCGGCGCTACCGCAAGATCGACTTCAAGCGGCTCAAGGATGGGGTGCCCGCCAAGGTGGCGACGATCGAGTACGACCCCAACCGCAGCTGCTACATCGCCCTGCTGCATTACGCCGACGGCGAGAAGCGCTACATCCTCGCTCCGGCCAATCTCTCGGTCGGCGACACCGTCCAGTCCGGCAGCGGGGCCGACATCAAGCCCGGCCACGCGATGGCGCTGGAGCAGATGCCAACCGGCACGATCGTCCACAACGTCGAGATGACCCCTGGCCAGGGCGGCAAGATGGGCCGCGCCGCCGGCACGGCGATTCAGCTCGTCGCCAAGGAGGGCGAGATGGTCACCCTGCGCCTGCCCTCATCCGAGATGCGGCTGGTGCGGGCCGAGTGCCGAGCCACGGTTGGCACCCTCTCCAACGCCGAGCACCAGAACGTCAAGATCGGCAAGGCAGGCCGCAACCGCCACAAGGGCAAGCGCCCGCAGACGCGCGGCGTCGCGATGAACCCGGTCGACCACCCGCACGGCGGCGGCGAGGCCCACCACACCCCGGGCGGCCATCCGGTCACCCCGTGGGGCAAGCCGACGCTCGGCTACCGCACCCGCAAGAAGGGCAAGCAGTCGGACCGCTACATCGTGCGCGGTCGCAAGCGCGGAAAGAAGAAGAGCCGCTGATGGGACGCTCGACCAAAAAGGGCCCGTGGGTGGAACCCGCGCTGATGAAGCGGATCAACGCCATGAACGAGTCCGGCCAGAAACAGATGGTGAAAACCTGGTCGCGCACCTCGACGATCTTCCCCGACATGGTCGGCCACACGATCGCCGTCCACGACGGTCGCAAGCACGTCCCGGTCTTCATCTCCGAGTCGATGGTCGGCCACAAGCTGGGCGAGTTCGCACCGACCCGCACCTTCCGTTCGCACTCCGGCACCGGTAGGGGTGACTAGCGATGGCCGACGAGCAGAAAAAGACCACCAAGAAATCTGAGACCGGCAAAGCGGCGACCGAGAAAGGCGCGGCCAAAAAAGCCGCCAAGCAGGACGACGCGAAAAAAGCGAGATCCGGCAAAGGCGACGCCAAGAAAAAAGACTCGGCGAAGAAAGACACGCCGAGGAAAAAAGCGGGCGCGAAAAAAGCCGGCGACAAAAAAGAGACTTCGAAGAAGAAAGCGCCCGCAAAGAAAGAGGCGCCGGCCAGGAAAGCCGTCAAAGCGGCGCCGATCGTGGTGCGGGCCAGCTCACGCTACGTGCGCGTGGCGCCGCGCAAGGCGCGGCTCGTCGCCGATCAGGTTCGCGGCATGCACATCGACAAGGCACGCGCCCTGCTGCAGTTCTCGCCTCGCGGAGCCGCCCGCGACATCGGCAAGCTGATCGAGTCAGCTGCCTCCAACGCGGAGAACAACCACGACCTGGTCGCCGACGAAATGCGGGTCGCGGAGATCACCGTCGACGAAGGCCCGACCCTGCGCCGCTATCGCCCGCGTGCGCTCGGCCGAGCGACCCCGATCAACAAGCGGACCAGCCACATCGCCGTGGCGCTGAGCCCGGAAGAGGACAGGTAGAGACATGGGACAGAAGATCCATCCCGGCGGCTTCCGCGTCGGCTACATCCACGACTGGAAGTCCAACTGGTTCGACGAGAAAAACTTCGCCGACGTCCTCGACGAGGACCTCAGCATCCGCGCCCACATCGAAGGCAAACTCGCCCACGCCGGCCTCTCGAGCATCACGATCGAGCGCCGCGGTGAAGTCGCCGTCGACATCCACACCGCACGCCCGGGCATCGTGATCGGCAAATCCGGCTCCGAAGTGGACGCGCTGCGCAAGGAGCTGCACAAGCTGACCGGCAAGCCGGTGAAAGTGAACATCCGCGAGGTCAAGCGCCCCGAGCTCGACGCCAAGCTGGTCGCCCAGTCGATCGCCGAGCAGCTGCAGAACCGGGTTGCCTTCCGGCGGGCGATGAAACGCGCCCTCACCTCGGCGATGCGCTCCGGCGCCAAGGGAGTGAAGATCCAGGTGGGCGGGCGCCTCGGCGGCGCCGAGATGGCCCGTACCGAAAGCTATTCCGACGGCCGGGTTCCCCTGCACACGCTGCGCGCCAACATCGACTACGGCACCTACGAGGCGCGCACGACGGCCGGCCGGATAGGCGTCAAATGCTGGATCAACAAGGGCGAGGTCATGCCCGAGGGCTTCCGCTCCGACCAGATCTCCCCCGACGGCGAGCCCCCGCAGCGCAGCGGCGGTCGTGGCCCCGGCGGCGATCGCGGTCGCGGCCCGGGTGGCGGACGCGGTCCTGGCGGCGGCGATCGCGGCCGGGGTCCCGGTGGCCCCGGCGGCCGTGGGCGTGGCGGTCCGCGCGGCGGCGGAGGGGGTCGCTAGCCATGCTGATGCCGAAGCGGGTCAAGCACCGCAAGCAATTCCGCGGCCGGATGCGGGGCAACACCAAGGGCGGCAGCAACGTCGCCTTCGGCGAGTACGGGTTGAAGGCGCTCGAGCGCGGCTGGATCACCAACCGCCAGATCGAGGCGGCCCGTATCGCGATGACCCGCAAGATCAAACGCGGCGGCAAGGTCTGGATCAACGTCTTCCCCGACAAGCCCTACACCAAGAAGCCCGCCGAGACGCGGATGGGCTCGGGCAAGGGCAACCCCGAGGGGTGGGTCGCCGTCGTCAAGCCGGGCAAAGTCATGTTCGAGCTGGCGGGCGTGCCCGAGGAGCTCGCCCGCGAGGCGCTGCGGCTCGCCGGCCACAAGCTTCCGGTCAAGACCCGGTTCGTGATGCGCGAGGGGGCCGAGAACCGATGAAGGCCGCCGAGATCCACAACATGAAAGACGGCGAGCTGGTGGCGAAACTGATCGACGCCAAGAAGGAGGCGTTCAACCTACGCTTCCGCCACGCGACCGGCGAGCTGGAGAACACGGCCGGGTTGAGGCGGGCCAAGAAGGATGTGGCGCGGCTGCTGACGATTGCGCGGCAGCGAGGGATCGATGTGAACCGAGAGCTGAGGAAATGACGGACGAGCAGAAAAACGAGAGCACTGAGCAGGACGAGACTCCTCAGGACGAGGGCGCTGCGCCCGCGGGTCCTGTCACGGACGAGGACTCCTCGTCCTCGCGGGACGACGCTGCGGGCGAGGAGCCCTCATCCGCGCCACCCGCGGAGGCAGGGGCTGAGGAGCCGGAGGCTCCGGCCGAAGAGGCTGACGCCCCGGCTGCTGAAGAGAAAGCTGAGGAGGCTCCGGCCGCTGAGGCGGACGCCCCGGCTGCCGAAGAGGCGGAGCCGAATCCAGAGGATGAGCTGCCTTGGAAGGAGCGGCGCAGGCTGCAGCGGTCGCGGCGACCGCACAAGGCTGGGCCGCAGCTCAGTGTCGAGGAGCGGGTCGAGCAGCGCAAAGCGGAGCGTAAGCGGCAGGCCGACGCGCGGCGCAAGCAGCGGGCCGAGGCGAAGGCGGAGAGAACCCCGGGCACCGGGACGCCGCCGGCCGCGAAGGACGCAAATGCGGCCAAGGTGCGGCAGGGGATCGTCGTCTCCGACAAGGGGCAGAAATCGATCACCGTGCGGGTCGACATCGTGCGCAGGCACCCGGTCTACGAGAAGGTGATCCGCCGCTCGCGGACGCTGCACGCCCACGACGAGCGCAACGAGGCCGGCGAGGGTGACGTCGTGCGCGTGATCGAGACCCGGCCGCTGTCGAAGACCAAGCGTTGGCGCCTGGTCGAGGTCGTCGAGAAGGCGCGGTAGGGGACGTTCGATGATCCAGCAGGAGTCGAGACTGAAAGTGGCCGACAACTCGGGCGCCCGCGAGATCCTCTGCATCCGCGTCAAGGGCGGCTCGCACCGCCGCTATGCCGGCGTCGGCGACGTCATCACCGCCACCGTCAAACAGGCCAGCCCGCAGGGCGGCGTCCGCAAGGGCGAGGTCGTCCAGGCGGTCGTCGTCCGCACCCGCAAGCAGCTAGGCCGCGCCGATGGCACCTACATCGCCTTCGACGAAAACGCCGCGGTGCTGATCGACCCCGCCAGCAACAACCCGCGCGGGACCCGCATCTTCGGGCCGGTCGCCCGCGAGCTGCGCGAGCGCAACTTCATGAAAATCGTCTCGCTTGCCCCGGAGGTGCTCTGAGCATGGCCAAGGGGATGCGGATCAGGACCGATGACCGGGTCCAGGTGATCGGTGGCAAGGACGCCGGCAAGACGGGGCGCGTTATCCGTACCGAGCCGAAGCGCGGCTTCGTCTACGTCGAGGGGCTCAACATGGTCAAGCGGCACCAGCGCCCGCTGCCGGTCCAGAACACGCAGCGCAAAAGCGAGGCGATGGGCGGGATCATCGACAAGGAGGGGCCGATCCACGTCTCCAACGTGATGCTGCTCGATCCCAAAGACGACAAGCCGACGCGGGTCGGCGTGCGCCGCGACAAAGGCGGCAAGCGCGAGCGCTACGCGAAGCGAAGCGGGTCGGCGTTCTGATGGAGGCCGCCACCGTGCAATCCCAGGCTGCACCACCGCCGCGCCTGCGCGAGCGCTACGAGCAGGAGGTCCTGCCGGCGCTGATGGGCAGGTTCGGCTACTCGACGACGATGGAGGCGCCGCGCCTGCAGAAGATCGTGCTCAACATGGGCGTCGGCGAGGCGCGGCAGAACGCGAAGCTGCTCGAGGCCGCGCAGGAACAGCTGGCGATCATCGCCGGCCAGCAGCCGAGCGTGCGCCGGGCCCGCAAGTCGATCGCCTCCTTCAAGGTCCGCGAGGGGATGCCGGTGGGTCTCTCGGTAACGCTGCGGCGGGCGCGGATGTGGGAGTTCCTCGACCGCCTCTGCTCGATCGCCGTGCCGCGCATCCGCGACTTCCGCGGTCTCAACCCGCGCTCCTTCGATGGCCGCGGCAACTACTCGATGGGCATCAAGGAGCAGCTGATCTTCCCGGAAATCGACTACGACTCGATCGACGAGGTGCGCGGCCTGGACGTGACGATCGCGACCAGCGCCAAGACCGATGTCGAGGCGTTCGAACTGCTGCTGGCGCTCGGCATGCCCTTCGCCAAAGATGGCCGTCCCGGGGAGACCGAGACCGTCGCGGATGCGGCGGAGGAGGAGAAACGGCGCGAGGAGGCCAGGCAGAAGGCCGAAGCCGAGCAGGCGGCGCTGGAACAACTTAAAGAGGAGAACCCGGAGGCCTACGAGACGCCCGAGCCAGAGGCGGAGGCGGCCGAGGGCGACACGGAGCAGGCCGAGGACTCGGCCGGCGAGGAGAGTTCAGATGGCTAAGACTTCTATGAAGGTCAAGCAGAGCCGCAAAGGCAAGTTCAAGAGCCGCGAGTACAACCGCTGCCGCCGCTGTGGGCGTCCGCGGGGGTACTTCCGCAAATTCGGTCTCTGCCGGATCTGCCTGCGCACGGCCGCACACGAGGGCTACATCCCCGGCATGACCAAGTCGAGCTGGTAGGACGAACGATGCTGAACGACCCCGTAGCCGATTACCTGACCCGGATTCGCAACGCCCTCGGCGCCGGCCATGACGAGGTGAGCATCCCCGCCTCTCGTCTCAAGGTCGAGATGTCGCGGATCCTCAAGGAGCAGGGCTACATCCGCGACTTCAGCCGTGAGTCGGCCCGCGTCGGCGAGGCGATCAAGGTGACTCTCAAGTACACCGAGGATCGCCGGCCGGTGATCGCCGGGCTCGAGCGCGTCTCGCGCCCCGGCCGTCGCCGCTATGTCGACCACACCGAGATCCCGCGCGTCCACGGCGGCACCGGGACGGCGATCGTCAGCACTTCCTCCGGCGTGATGACGGGACACGAAGCGAAGCAGAGGGGCGTCGGCGGCGAGGTTGTCGCCTACGTATGGTGAAAGGACGATGAGCCGAATCGGAAGAAAGCCGATACCCGTGCCGGACTCGGTCACGGTGGAGGTCGCCCCCGGCAGCGTCGCCGTAAAAGGCCCGAAGGGGGAGCTGACGCAGGCGCTCTCGTCGGAGATGAAGGTCGAGCAGGACGATGGCGCCGTCACCGTCACCCGGCCCACCGACCGCGCCGAGCACCGTGCTCTGCACGGGCTCACCCGCAGCCTGATCGCCAACATGGTCGAGGGCGTCACCGAGGGCTACCAGAAGCGGCTGGAAATCCAGGGCGTCGGCTACCGCGCTGCGCTCAAAGGCCGCAAACTGGAGATGGCGCTCGGCTACTCGCACCCGGTCGCGATCGAGGCACCCGAGGGCATCGACTTCGAGGTCCCGCAGCCGACCGAAATCGTCGTCAGCGGCATCGACAAGCAGTTGGTGGGACAGGTCGCGGCGGACATCCGCAAGCGTCGCCCGCCGGAGCCGTACAAGGGCAAGGGCATCCGCTACCGCGACGAGCAGGTCCTGCGCAAGGTCGGGAAGAGGGCATAGGGATGACCGTTCTTACGAAGAGGCAGGCCCGGCTGCGGCGACGCCGTCGCGTGCGCGCCCGCATCGTCGGCAGCGCCGAGCGGCCGCGGCTATCCGTTTACCGCTCGAACCGCGGTGTCTTCGCGCAGCTGATCGACGACTCCAAAGGCCATACGGTCGCTGCGGTCAACTGGATCGAGCCTGACCTGCGCGACCTGAAGTCCAGCGAGCAGGCCAAGCGCGCCGGCGAGCTGCTCGCCGAGCGAGCCAAGGCCGCCGGCGTCGAGAGCTGCGTCTTCGACCGCGGCGGCTACCAGTTCCACGGCCGCGTCAAGGCGCTCGCCGAAGGTGCCCGCGAGGGAGGACTGAGGTTCTGATGATCGCTCGTTCGCTACCGTCCTTCGACTCATGAAGGGCATGGACATGACCAACGTGGAGACGGTGAGCCCGCGCGGGCTCGATCTCCAGGAGCGCGTGATCGAGATCAACCGCGTCGCCAAGGTCGTCAAGGGCGGTCGGCGCTTCTCGTTCACGGCGCTGGTCGCCGTCGGCGACGAAGAGGGCGTCGTCGGGATCGGCTACGGCAAGGCGCGCGAGGTACCGCTGGCGATCCAGAAGGCGGTCGAGAACGCCCGCAAGGAACTGATTCGCGTTCCCAAATACGGGCAGACGCTGACCCACAAGATCGTCGGCCGCTACGGCGCCGGTCACGTCGTCCTGCGTCCGGCCAGCCCCGGTACCGGCGTCATCGCCGGCGGCGGGGTGCGGGCGGTGCTCGAGCTGGGTGGGGTGCGCGACGTGCTCACCAAGAGCATCGGCACGCAGAACCCGATCAACCTGGTCAAGGCGACGATGGACGGGCTGGTCCGGCTGCGTAGGCCGGAGGAGGTTGCGGAGCTGCGGGGGTTGACGGTGGCTCAGGTGCTGGGCGTGCAGAAGACGAATGGCGCGGCACAGAGCGCCGGGCCCGCGGGTCCTGTCGCCGCAGGGGACCCACCTCCCCCTCCGGTAGCTAAAGCTTCCTCGGGGGAGGTCCCCCCTGCGGCGCCACCCGCGGGAGAGGCGTCTGAGTCGGAGACGCCGCCGGTCGAGACGCCAGCGGCTGATCCAAAGCCTGATTCACCGACCGAGCCGGTTGAGCCAGAGGCGTCCGGCGACGCCACCCCGATCGAAGAGCCCGCTCCACCCGCAGCTGAGGAGCAGTGATGGCGGTCAAGATTCGTCAGGTTAGGTCGGCAAACGGGACCAATCCCAACCAGAAAGCGACGCTTGCGGCGTTGGGGTTGGGGCGGATCGGGAAGTCGGTGGAGCGCAAGGACTCACCGCAGCTGCAGGGGCAGCTGCGGGTCGTCTCTCATCTGGTCGAGGTCGACTGATGGCCGAGAAAGCGAAAGAGAAAAAAGCTTCGAAAGAGAAAGCTTCGAAAGGCAAAGACGACTCGGCGCCGAGCGAGCGAACGCTGGAGATCGGGCTGCACAACCTGAAGCCGAAGCCGGGCTCGAAACGGCCGCGCAAGCGGCTTGGGCGCGGTGAGGGCAGTGGGCTCGGCAAGACCTCGGGGCGTGGGCACAAGGGCGCCGGGGCACGCTCCGGTCGCAAGCGCAAGGCCGGCTACGAGGGTGGCCAGAACCCGATCCACATGCGGATGCGAAAGCTGCGCGGCCCCCACAAAAAGCAGTCGATGCCCTTCGAGAACTTCCGCACGGTCACGCAGCCGGTCAACGTCGGCGACCTCGAGGAGCGTTTCGACGCCGGCGCCGAGATCACGCCCGCGGCGCTCAAGGAGAAGGGGCTGGCCAAGCGTGCAGAGCCGGTCAAGGTGCTGGCGCGGGGGGACGTCTCCAAGAAGCTCGAGGTCCACGCGCACGCCTTCAGCGCGGCCGCCCGCGAGAAGATCGAGGCGGCCGGCGGTTCCTGTCACACTCTGGAGCCGTAATGCTCAGGACCATTGCGAACGCTTTCAGCGTCGCCGATATCCGCAAGAAGCTTGCGTTTACGGCGGCGATGCTGCTGCTCTACCGGCTCGGCGCCTTCATCCCCGCGCCGGGCGTGGACGCCAATGCGGTCGAGGAAGTCTCCAGCAACTTCGCCGGCGACAGCATCCTCGGCTTCCTCAACCTGTTCTCGGGCGGCGGGCTCGAACGGATGTCGCTGTTCGCGCTGGGGATCATGCCCTACATCACCGCCTCGATCATCCTGCAGCTGCTGACGGTCGTCGTTCCGTCCCTCGAGAAACTGCAGAAAGAAGGCGAGGTCGGTCAGCAGAAGATCACCCAGTACACGCGCTACCTGACCGTCGGTCTGGCCTTCGCCCAGTCCTGGGGCTTCGTCTTCCTCTTCCGCTCGTTCGGCAACCAGGCCGGTGCCAACCTGCTCGGCAACCTGACCGGCCCGAAAATCCTCTTGATCGTGATCTGCCTGACCGCGGGCTGCACCCTGCTGATGTGGCTGGGCGAGCTGATCACCCAACGCGGCATCGGCAACGGCATCTCGCTGATGATCTTCGCCTCGATCGTCTCCGGGCTGCCGGGCGGCATTCAGGCCTGGTGGACGAATCCCGACCAGGTCTTCATCGTGATGATGCCCTTCGTCGCGCTGGCGGTGATCGTCGCGATCGTCTTCGTCCAGGAGGGCCAGCGCCGCATCCCCGTTCAGTACGCAAAACGGGTCGTCGGCCGCAAAATGACCTCGGGCGGCTCGACCTACCTGCCGCTGCGGGGCAACATGGCGGGTGTCATCCCGGTCATCTTCGCCGCCTCGATCATGGCCATCCCGCCGACGATCGGCCAGATGCTCAACACGCCCGCGGCCCTCGACTTCGCCGCCTTCTTCGGGCCGAACACCTGGGCCTACGTTGCCGGCGAGGTGTTCTTCATCATCATCTTCACCTACTTCTCCACCGCCGTCACCTTCAATCCGGTCGACCAGGCCGACAACTTGAAGAAATACGGCGGCTTCATCCCCGGCGTGCGGCCGGGCCGGCCGACCGCCGAGTACCTCGACCGGATCCTCTCGCGCCTGACCTTCCCTGGCGCCCTCTACCTGGGGGCGGTCGCTGCGCTGCCGACGATCCTGATCAGCCAGACCTCGGCCAACTTCTTCTTCGGCGGCACCTCGATCCTGATCGTGATCGGCGTCGCCTTGGACACGGTGAAGCAGCTCGAGGCGCAGCTGATGATGCGCAACTACGAGGGCTTCCTCAAATAGGGTCTACCCTCGGTGTGCCGCCTGGCGGCACCCCTCTTCATGGCTGAGCTGAACCTCGTACTTCTCGGACCTCCCGGCAGTGGCAAGGGCACCCAGGGCGAACGGCTGCATGACGAGTTGAAGCTGCCCTACTGGGCGACCGGGGACATCCTCCGTGCGGCCGTGCGCGAAGGGACCGAGCTGGGGCGACTGGCCAAGCAGTACATGGACCGCGGCGACCTTGTCCCCGACGAGGTGATCGTCGGCGCGATCGGCGAGCGGATCGCCTCCGAGGAGGCGGCCGCAGGCTTCATCCTCGACGGCTTCCCGCGCACGGTTCCGCAGGCCGAGGCGCTGGCGGTGAAGATGTCGGAGCTGGGGCGCGAGCTGACCGCGGTGCTGCTGATCGACGCCAGCGACGAGGAGGTAACGCGGCGGCTGGGCGGGCGGCGGACCTGCGCCGAGGGTGGTCACGTCTTTCACGTCGAGTTCAACCCACCGGCCCGCGAGGGGATCTGTGACATCGACGGCAGCGAACTAGTTGTCCGCGACGACGACCGCCCCGAAGTGATTGCCAACCGCCTCGAGACCTACCACGCCAAGACCGAGCCGCTGATCGCTTTCTACGGGGAGCGCGGGCTGCTGCAGCGGATCGACGGCTGCGCCGCACCCGACGAGGTGACCGAAGAGCTGCGCAGCACCCTGGCGACGTGTACCGGATGATCGTCCGCAAGACGCCCGAGCAGGTCGATGAGATGGCGGCCGCCGGGGAGGTGCTGGTCCGCTGCCTGCGGATGCTGGCGAGCAAGGCGCGCGCCGGCGTCACCACGAAAGAACTGGACGGGGCGGCGGAGAAGTTCATCCGCTCGCAGGGGGCCGAGCCGGCCTTCAAGGGTTACCGCGGCTTCCCCGGCTCGATCTGCGCCTCGCCCAACTCGATGGTCGTCCACGGCATTCCCGGGCCCTACGAGCTCAGGCGCGGCGACGTCCTCTCGATCGACGTCGGCGTGATCAAGGACGGCTGGGTCGCCGATGCCGCGATCACGGTGCCGATCGGGCCGGTCAGCGAGGAGGCGCGCAAGCTGCTCGACGTGACCAAAGCGTCCCTCTTCGCCGGAATCGAGCAGATGCGTCCCGGCAACCATCTCGGCGACGTCTCCGCTGCGATCCAGCGCAGCGTCGAGATCGAGGGCCTCTCGATAATTCGCACCCTTGTCGGGCACGGGATCGGTCGCGAAATGCACGAGGAGCCGCAGGTCCCCAACTACGGCGAGCCCGGCAAGGGCCCACTGCTCGAGGAGGGCACCGTGCTGGCGATCGAGCCGATGGTCAACGCCGGCGGGCCGCTCGTCCGCATGGGCGACGACGGCTGGGCCGTCTACTCCGAAGACGGTTCCCTCGCCGCCCACTTCGAGTTCACCGTCGCCGTGACCGCCGAGGGCCCCCGCGTGCTGACGCCCTGGCACGAGGACGAGTAGAAAGGTCGCATGGAGGGGACGGATCGCTGGGCGGCCGTCGACGAGTATGTGGGCGGCCTGCTGGCGCCGCACGACGAGGCACTCGAAGCGGCGCTGCGGACGAGCGCCGACGCCGGCCTTCCCGAGATCCAGGTCTCCCCGCCGCAGGGGAAGCTCCTTCAGCTTCTGGTTCGGGCGATCGGCGCTCGCACCGCGCTGGAGTTCGGAACCCTGGGTGGTTACAGCACGATCTGGCTGGCCCGCGGGCTGCCCGCCGAGGGGCGGCTGATCACGCTGGAGGCAGATTCCGCTTACGCAGAGGTGGCGCGTCGCAATATCTCGAGAGGGGGGCTGGACCACCTGGTCGACCTCCGCGTCGGTCCCGCCCTCGATCAGCTGCCTGAGCTGGCCGAGGAGGAAATCGGACCGCTCGACTTCACCTTCATCGACGCCGACAAGGCCAACACGCCCGCCTACTTCGAGTGGGCGCTGGACCGCACCCGCCCGGGCGGCCTGATCGTCGCCGACAACGTCGTGCGTGAGGGAACGCTCGTCGATGCTGACGGCGGTGACCCCAAGGTGGAAGCGCAGCGCCGCCTACACGAGATGATCTCGACCGACCCGCGCGTCGAGGGGACGACGATCCAGACGGTTGGCGCCAAGGGCTACGACGGCTTCGCCCTGGCCCTGGTCGTCGGCTGAAGGGGAGAGATTCGAGCGTCGAGCCCTTAAAGGGGCGTGCGCTTCAGCCGGCACGCGAAGAACCGAATGCGCGAGTACAAGCTCACCCGGGAGGAGGTCGCCGCGATGGTTGTGGCGGAGAACCGCTCCGGTGCGGATCCCAGGGGCAATCCGTTCTTCGTGGCGCGGATTCGAGGAATGCAAATCCGGTTGGTTCTCGCGCTCGACGACATGAGCACCGTGATCACCCTCTACCATCGGGAGCGATGATGCGAGCGGATTATGAGAGTAGGGCTGACACCATCGAGATTGCGCTGGAGTCCGTCGATCGGCTGGATTACGGTGAGCCCGTCGCCGGTGGACGCGTCATTGTTCACTTCCGCGACGATCGCCCCGCCATGATTGACGTGATCGGCACGCAGCACGGATTCGAGGAGACCCTTCGCCGGGCCGCCGAGCGTTACGGGTTGGATGCGGAAACGCTTGTAGCTGTCGCCAGAGCCGCCCTCGCCGCCCCCGATCGGCCGGTTCGGCTCGACGTCGGCGCGCGCGTCGCGGCCTAGCCGACGGGGCGGTCGCCGCGGCGCGACCCTTGCTATCTTTCCGGGTCGGCCCGATGGCCGGTCGTGCCCGCTTGCCCGACTCCTGGGGCGGGCGGGAATCCTGTTTTCGAGATACCCCCGGAGCGATGAAGGTTCGAGCTTCCGTAAAGCCGATGTGCGAAAAGTGCAAGATCATCCGCCGCAACGGCGCGGTGCTCGTGATCTGCCAGAACCCCCGTCACAAGCAGCGGCAGGGCTAGGCGCTGATGGCACGTATCGCGGGGATCAACATCCCGGTCAACAAGCGGGTCGAGGTCGGCCTCACCTACATCTTCGGCATTGGTCGTTCGACCGCGAACGAAATCCTCGCCGAGACCAAGGTCGATCCCAACACCAGCGTCAAGGATCTGACCGAGGACGAGGTGATGAAACTGCGCGAGGCCGTTGAGCGCCGCGAGGTCGAGGGCGACCTGCGCCGCGAGCGCTCCCAGGACGTCAAACGGCTGATGGAGATCGGCGCCTACCGCGGTCTGCGGCACCGGCGCGGCCTGCCTGTTCGAGGCCAGCGCACCAAGACCAACGCGCGCGGCCGCAAGGGCCCGCGCCGGATGAGCGTCGCCGGCAAGCGCAAGGTCTAGGGGGCGGAACGATGGCAGCGAAAAAACAGGGCAAAGGGCGCACCCGCCGGCGGGTCAAAAAGAACGTCGCCTACGGTCAGGCCCACATCAAGACTTCCTTCAACAACACGATCGTCACCCTCACCGACCGGCAGGGCAACGTGATCGCCTGGGAGTCCGCCGGCTCGACCGGCTTCAAAGGATCGCGCAAGTCGACCCCTTTCGCGGCCCAGGTCACCGCCGACGCGGCGGCCAAAAAGGGCATGGAGCACGGGCTCGAAAAAGTTGAGGTCTTCGCCAAGGGCGCCGGCTCCGGCCGCGAGACGGCGATCCGCTCGCTGCAGGCCGCCGGGCTCGAAGTGACGACCGTCAAGGACGTCTCCCCGCAGGCCCACAACGGATGCAGGCCCAAGAAGCGGAGGCGTGTCTGATGGCCCGCGATACCGGCGCCCAGTGCAAGCAGTGCCGCCGCGAGGGGCAGAAGCTCTTCCTCAAGGGTGAGCGCTGCTTCACCGACAAGTGCGGCGTCGAGCGGCGCTCGTACCCGCCGGGCGAGCACGGTCGCGGTCGCATGCGGCAGTCCGAGTCCCGCGTGCAGCTGCGCGAGAAGCAGAAGACGCGCCGCTACTACCAGGTGCTCGAGAGCCAGTTCCGGGCCTACTACGAGAAGGCCTCGCGGCAGGATGGCGTGACCGGCGAGAACCTGCTGCGGCTGCTCGAGTCGCGCTTCGACAACGTCCTCGTCCGGCTCGGCTTCGCCGCCTCGCGGCGGCAGGCGCGGCAGCTGATCCGCCATGGTCACTGGATGATCAACGGCCGGCGCGTCGACGTACCTTCGTACCAGGTGCGTCCCGAGGACGTGATCTCGATCAAGTCCGACTCGGCCGCGACGGAAACGATTCGCAAAGCGACCGAGCTGGTCTCGACCGTGCCGGCCTGGCTGCAGGCCGACCACGACTCGCTCACCGCCAAGGTCCTGCGCTACCCCGAGCGCGCTGAGATCTCGGCGCCGGTTCAGGAGCAGCTCATCGTCGAGCTGTACTCCAAGTAGCCCGGACCCCAGTTTCTGAACACCCATAGGCAAGGAACCCATGACCACCGACTTTCAGGTCCCCCGCATAACCGCAGA
>DASTYR010000166.1:0-3665 GCA_035764795.1 Solirubrobacterales bacterium
TCGCCCGCGCGCCACCGCGACGGGCGACCTGCTCTTCTCCCGCGCCTTCGCCCTACTCGCCGGCCACGATGAGATGCGGGCGGTGGAGCTGCTGGCAAGCACGTCGGTGGCGCTGGCGCGCGGTGAGCTCAGCCAGCGCCAGGATGCCTACGACACCTCGATCTCCGAGCAGCGCTATCTCGAACGCTGCCAGCTCAAGACCGGCAGGCTCTTCGAGTGCGCCTGCCTGCTCGGCTGCGACGACCCCGAGCTCGGCCGCTTCGGCGCTGAGATCGGGCTCGCCTTTCAGCTGCTCGATGACGTCTTGGACGTCTCCGGCCCTCCCGAGCGCACCGGCAAGGCCCGCGGCACCGACCTGCTCGACGGCACGGTGACGCTGCCGCTGATCCTCGCCCGCGACCGGGACCCGGGCATCGCGGCGGTCGACCTACACGGGCTCGACGCAGCGAGCGCCGAATCGCTCTGCGACCGCATCGCCTCGAGCGGCGTCCTCGACCTTGTTCGCGCCCGTGCTCTGGAGACGGTGGCGGGTGCAAAGCGGCGGCTCGGCAACGCCAGCCTCGAGGCAGAGCGCCGGCACCTGCTCGAGCTGGTCGCCGACGGCGTCGTCGAGCGCTACGCCTGAGTTACCTGAAGTCGTCGGCGCTGATCAGGTCCGCCTCGAGGGCGGTCGCAAAGGCGGCGGCAATTCGCTCCATCCCCTCGCGCTCGAGCGCTTCGAGCTGCGCGGCCAGCGCCTCGGTGCCTTCGTCGAGCTCGATGTCGTAGGCGTCGATCTCACGCTCGCCGTGGACGCCGTCGCCGAGCCACTCGCACTCGGGGCAGCGCCGCAGGAGTCGCCAGTTGCCGCGCCTGCCCCATTGCTCCCAACGCAGCGGCTGCACCAGCGAGGAACCGCAGGCCCGGCATACGTGCAGCTCGGTCGGCTTGGCGGTATCGGTGCGACTCGCGCGGCTCATGGTTCTAAAGGATCGAACACCTGCAGAGAGCTTTCGATCCGCACTTTTCCGCGAGACGGCGAAAACCTTCCAATAACGGGTAGCGCGTTCGGCGGCAATTCGGGACCGCTACCATGGCCTCGTGCCCGGGAATATCGGCCTCGCCGAGATAGCCGTCGTCCTGATCATCGCCCTGATCGTCTTCGGGCCGAAGCGACTGCCCGAGCTCGGGCGCTCCCTGGGCAGGGGGATTCGCGAGTTCCGCGGCTCGCTGGGTGGCAACGACGACGAGGACGATCGCGACCCATCGCCGCCGCGCGAGATCGAGCCCGGCAGGGGCGAGCCGGTCGGACACAAACGCCCGTAGCGGGCAAGGGACCAAACCGATGCCCCGCCTGAGGCCGGTCTCCCACGAGGACCGCCTGACCCTGGTCGAGCACCTCGACGAGCTGCGCAATCGGATCATCGTCTGCGCCGCCGTCCTCGGCGTCGCCTTCGGACTCTGCTTCTGGCAGAGCGACCTGCTGCTGGAGATCGCCTCTCAGCCGTTGCCTGACGATCACGACCGGCTGATCACCTTCGGAGTCACCGAGCCGTTCACGGTGACGCTGACGGTCGCCGTCTACGGAGCCCTGATCCTCTCGCTGCCGGTCGTCCTCTACCAGCTCTACGCCTACATCCTGCCCGCCTTCAGCGCCGCCGAGCGCCGCGCCGTGCTGCCGATCCTGTTGCTGGCGCCACTGCTCTTCGTCGCCGGGGTCGCCTTCTCCTACTTCGTCGTCCTGCCGCCGGCGACCGAGTTCCTGCTCGGCTTCAACGACACCGAGTTCAACGTCCAGGTCCGCGCCCGGGACTACTACAGCTTCTTCTCGACGACCCTGCTGGCCGGTGGCCTGATCTTCCAGCTGCCGCTGGCACTGATCGCGCTGACGCGGCTCGGCATCGTCAGCACCGACCAGCTGCGCGCCAACCGGCGCTACGCGTACCTGGGGATCGCCGTCCTTGCCGCGGCCCTCCCCGGCGTCGATCCGATCTCGATGCTGATCGAGATGGTGCCCCTGCTCGCTCTGTACGAGTTGAGTATCTTGCTGGCACGGCTCTTCGACAGACGCGGAGCCGCGGGAGGCCTGGCCAAATCTGACGCGGGAGCGGTGACGGACTGATGGCGGACAGCGGCGAGCGACGGATGCTCTTCGACACGCGGGGACGGCGCAGGAACGTCATCCGCGTCGTCTACGCGGTCCTGGCGCTGCTGATGGCCGGCAGCCTCTTCCTCACCGTCGGTCCCTTCAGCCTCAGCGAACTGGCCGGCGGCGGCAGCGGCAGCGACGCCGAGGAGCTGGCAGAGGAGCGGGCGGAGCGGATAGAAGAGCGGCTTGCCAAAAGCCCGGGGGACGAAGGCCTGTTGTTGTCGCTTGTCCGGGCGCGGATAAACGCCGGCAACGCCAAGGCGGACGTCGATCCTCGCAGCGGCCAGGCGACGGCCTATCCGGCCGACGCGCGCAAAGAGTTCGACCAGGCGCTTTTGGCGTGGGAACAGTATTTGGAGGAGGTCGAGGGGCCGCCGAACGCGTCGGTCGCGCAACTGATCGCCTTCTCCTATTTCCGCCTCGCCGAAACGAGTTCGAGTCAGCGCGAAACCGAATCGAATGTGGAAGCCGCTACGGCCGCACAGAAAATCGCGGCTGCACAGCGCCCGATCACCAGCAACCTGTCGACGCTTGCGATCTACCAGTACTTCAACGGCGAATTCTCAGCTGGCGACAGGACGGCGAAGCAGGCGACCGCCAAGGTCCCCGGCCGCGAAGCCAAGGGCCTGGAAGAACAGCTCGCCGAATACCGCAAAAACGCCAAGCAGTTCCAGCGCCGCTCGAAACAGCTTGAAAAAGTCCAGGAAGAAGTGGGCGGCAGCGGCGGGCAGTCCCAGAACCCGTTCGAATTCGGCGGCGAAACCCCCGGCGGTTAGCGGCGGGCAGCGAGGCGAGTGGGCCGTGAAGGACTCGAACCTTCAACCTTGAGATTAAGAGTCTCCTGCTCTACCGGTTGAGCTAACGGCCCGCGGTGGGCAAGTATAGGAAGAGTGCGGTGTCGGCAACGGGCGCCGACGGAAGGCGGCAGCGGCGTCTCAGCGGCGGGCTTGGCAGCCCTTGAAGAGCGTGCCGCTGATGATGGTTCCGTCGGCGAAGGAGGCGTAGCCGTTGGTCTGGAGGATGCCGTCGGAGCAGCGGGCCGAGATGTAGCTGCGCTCGCGGCCGCCGCTGCGGTAGCGGCGGCCGATCTTGGCGTCGACGTGGGTGAGGGCGCCATAGCCTGCGGCGATCTCGGGGATGTCGAAGGTCGCCCGGTAGCTGAAGCCGCCACTGCGCCGTTCGACCGGGATGACGACGACATAGGTCTCGAGCGAGGGGAAGGTCGTCTGCGCGTGCGCGAGCACGGTTGCGTGGCCGTTCTGGCGAGTGCCGTTGAAGAGGCTGAGCGGCGAGGCGACCACTACCCGCTCCTGGCCGGGAAGGGCGACGATGGCCTCGACATTGCCGCGGCCGACCAATGCTCCGGCGCAGGTCTGGCGCGCCTGCTCGGGCGTCGCAGCGTCGATCGCGCTTGGCGCGCAGGTGGGTAGCCCGGCGGTCTGCAGACGCCCATCGCGATCGAAGTCGAGGCGGATGCGGCGCAGGGCGGGCGGCACGGTTCCGTCGGTGGTCGTTATCTCGGCACGGCCCTGGAAGC
>DASTYR010000167.1:0-4455 GCA_035764795.1 Solirubrobacterales bacterium
CTATGGCGCCGAAGACGGCCGCTACTGCTTTGCCCGCCGCATCGGCCAGCTCGGTGCCCGGTAGCTTGATCAAGCCCCCGAAGGTCTTGCTGCCAGCCTCGGCAGCCTCCGTACACACATCCGCCAAAGCGGAGTCCACCGCTGCTTCAAGTGCCTCGCGAGAGTTAGCGGCTCCGTCCGGTGCGCCGCCGGCAACGATCGCGGCCCAAATGCCTTTGGCAGGCGGAGCCTCCAGTATTGCGGCGACGCCGGCGAGCTCATTGGTCAACGCCGACTGGTCGCCGGGGGCCATCTCGGTGGCTTCCGCTACTCCCCCCGCGAACTGCGACCGCGGCGACGATTCGCTGGCGCTCGCGCCGACCGCGAGATCGTGAGCGACGCTGAGATCCACCACAGCCGTGGCGCTCAGTTGCAAGATCGCCAGCTCCCGCTGCTCAACACCTGGCTCGTCGAGGTTCTTCTGGATCGCAATACCCAGCGCCTCCGAGCGTTCGAGCGCGGTGTTGATCGCCTCGTCGGATGGTTCCTCAGATATTTCGGCCCTCTCCATGGCAATCAACGTTTTTGGCGACTGCCCATATAGAGACGCGATCGACTCCTGGTAGTCACTCCATGCTTGTTGGACGTCGGCTGGCATGACAGCGCCTCCTCGAGGTCTGAGCTGAAGCCATCCTACCCTTTTTTAAAAGGGAGAATTGAGTGTTTAATTTAAACTAAGTTAAGAGTGAGTAAACCACCACTGATGGGCGTCGCGGGACAGATGTGGATGGATCATCTGCCGACCCGATTCAATCGGGGTGAACCAGGACTAGGCAGGATCTTTAGTGAGTGACTCTTCCCGGTCGAACCCGCCGGCCTCCTGCTCGGCCGCGCGCAAGTCGGCCGAGATCCGCACGGCGGCGGAAAGCAGCGGCGCTGCCAGCACCAGCCCGACGGTGCCGAAGAGGCAGCCGCCGGCGATCGTCGCAATCAGGACGGCGAGCGGGTGCAGCTTGAGCGCCGCGCCGTAGGCGATCGGCTGGACGATCTGCTGCAGAACCCCGTTGGCCAGCAGGACGATGACGGCGAGTGCCAGCGCCGTCTCCGGCCCCTGGCCACCGAGGGCTATCAGGACGGCGAAGGCGCCCGCGGTCCAGGCGCCCAGGTAGGGGATGTATCCACCGACGAAGGTGACGACCGCGATCGTGCCGGCCAGGGGAACGTCGAGGAGAAGAGCGCCGATCCCGACGAGCAGGGCGCTCCAGAGGGCGACGACGGTGACGCCGAGGAAGTAGCCGCGCAGGCTGCCGGCGAGGCGGCCCAGCATCGAGTGCGCGACCGGCACGGGAACGCCGAGATGGCGCTCGACGAAACCACCGATCGTCGGCATGTCCTTGAGCAGGAAGAAGAGGCTGAGGGCGGTGAAGGAGAGGAAGACGGCGAGGGAGGCGAGCTTGTCGATCCCACCGAGAAGGCCCTGGGTCAGCGCCTGGAAGGCGTCGCTGACAGAGGCGCTGGCGCCGGCTTTCGCGTCGGCCGCGGTTGGCGCCTTGACGCCGAGATCGCGGGCCAGCGACTCGATCTCGCTCGCGCCTTCGCGCAGCCGCTCGGAGAGGCTGTCCGCCTGGCTGGCGATCCCGGTCAGGACGATCAGGCCGACACCGGCCCCGACGGCGACGATGAGGAGAAAGATGAGGCCCGCCCCGATTCCTCGCGGCAGGCCGCGCCGGCGAAGCCAGTCGACCAGGGGTGAGGCGACCGAGGCGATGATGCCCGCCGTGATCACCGGCATCACGATCGTCTGCGTCTGGGATAGGAGCCAGATCGCGCCGATCAGGGCCGCACCGACCCCGACCAGGAGCCAGGAGGAAAAGCCGAGGTCGCGCAGCCACCTGGGAGCGGCGAAGATCCCGTTCAATGCACCGGGCTCGATCTCGATGACTTCGTCACCCTCACCGGCACCCTCGCGCCCGGACCGGCGCAGGCGCCCACGGAAGATCGCTCGCCGCTCGCTCATAGGCCGGAGAGACGATACGCGGCGGTGCCGACGCAGCCGGCGGTCGTGCTGACGTGAGCGCAGATCAAATCACCTATGTCGGCCACGCGACCGTGCTGGTCGAGCTCGGCGGCGCCCGGCTGCTCACTGACCCCGTGTTGCGCGAACGGGTCGGGCCGCTGCGCCGCCACGGCGCGCCTCCGCCGCCGGACCTTGCCCACGGCCTCGACGCCGTGCTGATCTCGCACCTGCATCACGACCACGCCGACCTGCCCTCGCTGCGGCAGATCGAACGCGACGCACCCGTCCTGGCAGCGCCGGGCGGCGGCGAGCTCCTCACGCGCCACGGCTTCAGGGCGGTGACCGAGCTGGCGCCCGGAGAATCGACCCGAATCGGCAGGGTCACGGTCACCGCCACCGAGGCTTTGCATCCGAGCGGGGGACGGTTCGAGCGAGACTCGGAAGCGGTCGGCTTCCTGCTGAGAGCCGGCGGTCGCCGCGTCTACTTCGCCGGCGACACCGATCTCTTCGACAGCATGGAGGAGATCGGCGGCGACGCGCTGGACCTCGCCCTTCTTCCAGTCTGGGGCTGGGGCCCGAGCCTCGGACCCGGACACCTCGATCCCGAGCGCGCCGCCCGCGCCGCCGCCCTGCTCTCGCCGCGGATCGCGGTCCCGATCCACTGGGGGACGCTCTATCCACTCGGCCTGGCGCGACTGCGTCGCGGGCCGTTGCGCACGCCGCCGCGCGAGTTCGCTGCGCGGGTGCGCGAGCTCGCGCCTCAGGTGGAGGTGCGGGTGCTGGCGCCCGGCGAGGCGACCTCGCTCGCGTAGCTCGAGTGGCCGAGCTCGGCGAGCCAACCGCAGAAGATCCGGTGGACCCGTTCCGCGCCCACGACCTCCTCCTCGGGCCAGGCCAGCTCGCTCGGATGCAGGACGAACGGGAAGCTCTGCGTTCCCCCCATCCCGCCGTGCGAGCCGACCAGCTCCTCGAACGCCGCGACTTCGCCGAACTGCGGCCAGAAGGTGCTGTTGACCATCAGGTCGGCGCAGTGGGGGAAGCCGTCGGTGCGCCGCAGGTGGTCGGCGGCGTTGGCGCCGAAGGGCGCCAGCGGGTCCGCGCCCTCGATCCGGCCCTCGTCGAGAAACGCCGTCCCGGCCTTGCCGATCGCCATTGCGCCGAACCGCTCGGAGCGCACCATGGCGAACCCGATCCCGGGGTGATCGACCAGCGCCGGCATCAGCCGTGGATAGAGCGCCTCGATCCGCTCCAGGGTGACCCGGCCCGGCTCGCGCGGGAAGCTGATCAACCCGAGACACCCCGAGGCCATCACCGACAGCTCGGGGACGCCGTCCCCGCGCGTCTCCTCGATGTCGCGCCGGGCGCCCGGGTCGAGGGCGACGACGCCATCGGCGCGGCGATCCCGGGTCGCGATCCGCACCGTGCGGCCGGCAGCGGTGTCGTCACGGGCGACCTCGGTCAGGCCGGCGCTGAGGTAGGCGAGCGCGTCATCGTCGCCTCCTTCGACGGCAATCACGCTCTCCGGCTCACAGGCCGAACGGACCACGTCCTCGAGCGTCTCGCCGTAACGATCGCGGAAGGTCTCCCCCTGCGACTGACCGTGGTCGGAGAGCACGACGAGGCGGTAGGGACGCGGCGCCTCGGGGCAGGCGGCAACGATCCTGGCGATCTGGCGGTCGAGGTCGCGGAGCACGGCGAGCGCGTCGTGCCGTTCGACGCCGGAGTGGTGGGCGACCTCGTCGTAGGCGAGGAAGGTGGTGTAGATCGCGGGACGGCCGGCGAGGATGTCGCCGACCACGGCGGCGACCTGAAGGTCGCGCTGGACGATCGTGCCCCAGGCGCGGACGAACGCGTAGGAACGGCTGCGGGCGATCCGGGGGCGGACGTCGTCGCGGACCTGGGCGCGGGCGGCCCGGCGCTCGCGGACCACCTCGGCGAGCACCAGGACCAGGGTGCGGGCGACGGCGGACGGGCGGGCGAAGTACGCCGCGTAGTCGCGGCCGATCGGCCGGCGGCGCCGCAGCGCCGTGCTCATGGTCAGCATCGAGTGCGGCGCGTCGCCGGAGAGGATGTTGGCGCGGCTGGCGCCGTCGGCGTGCAACAGCCCGCGCCCGTTCGAGTGCCGGCGCTCCAGCTCTTCGGCGTCGCGCGGGTGATTGGTCACGATCGCCGCGTTGCGATCCTTCTCCCACCAGCGAAAGGCCGGCATGTCGTCGTTGTCGCCGTGCAGGAGCCCCGCCTGGCAGGCGCCGGTCTGCGAGGACCAGTCGGTCTCCCAGCGCGCGAGCCGGTGCGACCCGTCGCGCAGCCAGCGGGCCATCGTCGGCGCGTTGCCGTCGCGCATCGCCCGCAGCACGACGTCGTGCGCGAGCCCGTCGATCTCGAGGAACAGCAGCCCCGGCACGTCCGACTTGACGGCCGCAGCCGTTCGGCGCGCGCGCCGCTTGACGACGATGACT
>DASTYR010000168.1:0-2401 GCA_035764795.1 Solirubrobacterales bacterium
CGCGATCGCTCCGTGGACGTGAGGGGCGGGTGGCTTCTCGACGAGACTGGGAATGCCGGCAGTCGCCGCGGCGTCGGCGACCTGCACGTGCAGGTGCGCGGGCGTCGCGACCACGATCGCGTCGACGTCGCCCGACGCGAGCATCTCCTCGCTGCTCGGATAGGCAGCGGCACCGCACGCTTCCGCGAGCCGCTGCGCCCGGGACAGCTCGGGATCCGCAAGGGCGGTCAACATCCACGCCGCCGAGCCGTCGAGCGCCGGCAGGTAACCACGCTCGACGATCCGCCCGCTGCCGACGATCCCCAGACGCAGCGGCTGGGGCGACTTTGCCGTGACATGGTCGTAAAAGTCGCCCCGCCCGCTCAACCCCGCCCCCAATCGCGGAGATGGAGGGCGACGGCCGCCGGGAGCGCGGCGACCGCCGTCAACTGATGGACGACGTGAAGACCCACGCCGGCCAGCAGCAGCGGCGTGCCACCACGCCTGTGCAGCAGACCGTAGAGCCGGTGATTGAGGGCAAGCACGCTCGCCAGCCCTGCCAGCGCGAACCTGGGGCGCCGCGCCAATACGCCGGCCGCCAGCAGCAGCGATGCCGCCGCGCTGGCGCGGTGGCGCCAACCCAGGTTGAGAGTCGTGGCGCTGCCCTGGCCGCGCAGCACGAGCCGCGCCCATGGGATGCCGCGCCGGGCGAAATCGGTCTTGACCATGCTCGCCACCGTCCATGCCTTGAGGTGGCGGCCGCGGATCGACGGGTCGAGCTCGATCCGGGCGCCCATCTGCCGTAGCCGCGTGCCGAGCTCGATGTCCTCGACACTGGCTTCGCTGAAGGCATCCTCGTCGAAGCCTCCCGCCGCGAGGAACTTTTGACGGCGCACCGCACCCAGGCCGGCCCAAAAGGTCTCCGCATCCCCCGCCGCCAAGACGTGAACGTGGTGGTGGAGAAGGTTGCGAAAACGCGAGACGAGGCCGGGCGCCGCCGGTTCGTCGTCATAGGCGCCGAAGAGCGCGTCGAGCTCGGCGTCGTCGCGGAAGCGCCGCTCGATTCGGGCCAGCGCGTCCGGGTGGACCTCGACGTCGGAGTCGACGAAGACGAGGATCTCGGCGTTGGTCTCCGCCACCGCGGCGTTGCGAACCGCCGCCGGGCCCACGCCGCCTGGCTGGCGCTGCACGATCAGCACGTCCGGCAGGCGCTCACTCGCTTCCAACGCGCTCACGCAGCGCGGCAGCGTCGGCGGGTTGTCGGAGGCCGGAACGATCGCGGCGAGGGTCAGCCCGGGGGCGTCGGCGGCACGCATTAGGGATACCTAATACCATCCCGCGCCGCGATGTCGCTCCCTCCCCTACCGAGCCTGAATTCTCCAGTCGCCGTCCTCGGCGCCGGCCCCGCCGGCCTCACGGCGGGCTATCTGCTGGCCCGGCGCGGCGTGCCGACGATCGTCTTCGAGGCCGAGGAGACGGTCGGTGGCCTCGCCCGCACGGCGGTCGCCGACGGCTACCGGTTCGACCTCGGCGGCCACCGATTCTTCACCAAGAGTGGCGAGGTCGAGGCGCTCTGGAGCGAAATCTTGGGACCGGAGATGCTCGTGCGGCCGCGCCTCTCGCGCATCTACTGGCGGGGCCGCTTCATCCAGTATCCGCTGAGGGCGACAGACGTCATCGCCAGGATCGGCCCCGCCGAGCTGATGCGCTGCGCCGCCTCGTACGGGCGCGCCAGGCTGGGTCGCCGTAGCAACGAGGAGAGCTTCGAGCAATGGGTCAGCGCCCGCTTCGGACGGCGGCTCTTCGAGCTCTTCTTCAAGACCTATACGGAAAAGGTCTGGGGTGTCTCAACCGAGGAGCTGCGGGCCGAGTGGGCGGCGCAGCGAATCGCCGACCTCTCGCTCTGGAAGGCGGCGCGCGACGCGTTACCCGGCCGCCGCGGCGGGGAGAAGCCCAAGAGCCTGATCGAGGAGTTCCGCTACCCCCGCCTCGGCCCCGGCCAGATGTGGGAGGAGATGGCAGCCCAGATCGAGGCGGCCGGCGGCGAGGTGCGGCTCGGAGCACCGGTCGAGCGGATCGAGCTCAACGGCGCTCGCATCGGAGCGGTCGTCGCCGGTGGCGAGACGGTCGAGGTAAGCGCGGCGATCTCCTCGCTGCCGCTCCGGGCGGTGGCGACGATGGTCCGCCCCTCCACCCCCGCGGCCGTGAGCGCGGCAGCAAGCGGTCTGCGCTATCGCGACTTCCTGACCGTCGCCCTCGTCGTCGACGGCGAGCCCCCCTTCCCCGACAACTGGGTCTACGTCCACGATCCCGGCGTGCGGGTAGGTCGCATCCAGAACTTCCGCGCCTGGAGCCCTTGGATGACGCCGGACCCGAGGCGTTCGTGCGTCGGCCTCGAGTACTTCTGCTTCGAGGGGGACGA
>DASTYR010000169.1:0-3797 GCA_035764795.1 Solirubrobacterales bacterium
TCCTTCGGGCCCGCTTGCGGCTGCGGGCGCCGTCAGTCGGTGCCAGGCGCGGGCGTGTCAGGATCGTGCAGCTAACGCTTGCCCGGCAGCCCTTCCGACTCGCCGGCGGCGGCTCTCAGATTCTCCGTGTGGCGCTTCCCAGGGGGTCCCGTAAAGCGACTCGAGGCATCGACGAGCTGCGTACCAAGCTGATCGTCGCGATACCGGACGGGCGCATCGTCCGCTCGGCGGTGCTACGGCGACCAGAGGGCTGAGGCGATGAGAGCTCGCCGTCCCGCAACCTGCCTGCTGCTTGTCCTGGTGTCGGTCCTGGCACTCGCGTCGACCGCTGGGGCCCGGGTGCCGCGCGACTTCTTCGGCATCGTGCCCCAAACCGCGCTCGACGCCGAGGACACGAACCGCATGCGGTCCGGCGGCGTCGACCTGATCAGGGTGCCGGTCTCTTGGCGCGCGATCCAGCCGACTCCCACCTCCGGCTACCAGTGGGGCGGCTTGGACCAGTTGGTGGCAACTGCCGCGCAGTCCCGCATCGGCGTAGTGCCCTTCCTCTACGCCACGCCGCGCTGGCTCGCCCGACGCGCGACCGTGCTGCCCGTCGACAACGCCCGCCAGCGTCACGCATGGACCGCGTTCGTGCGTGCCGCCGTCGAACGGTATGGCCGAGGCGGCCTTTTTTGGAGCGAGCATTCGCCCGGCTCCGCCGACTTCGTGCCGCCCCACCCGGTCGCCACGTGGCAGATCTGGAACGAGCCGAACTTCTTCTATTTCGCCACGCCGACCTCGCCGAGCCGCTACGCGCGCCTGCTGAAGTTGTCCCGAGGAGCGATCAAGGGCGCCGACCGCCGCGCCGACATCGTCATCGGCGGGCTCTTCGGAAACCCCAAGGGCCGACCGCCGCGCGCCATGGACGGGGCGGACTTCCTCGACCGGCTCTACGCCGTGGGGGGCATCAAGCGGACCTTCGACGGCGTCGCCCTCCATCCCTACGCGGCCGACGTCGGGGAGCTGGCGCGCCTCACCGAGGGCCTGCGGACGGTTGTGCGCCGCAACCGCGATCCGCGCACCGGCCTCTATCTGACCGAGATCGGATGGGGCTCGCAGCGCAACCCGCGCCGCGTCGCCTTCGAGGTCGGTCTGCATGAGCAGGCTCGCGAACTGCGCGGCGCCTACCGGTATCTGATTCGCAACCAGCGCCGGCTCAACCTCGAGCAGGTCCACTGGTTCACCTGGAAGGACGCGGCCGGGCTGTGCAACTTCTGCGACTCGACCGGCCTCTTCCGCCGCGGCGCCCGCTTCAAGCCCAAGCCGGCCTGGCATGCGTTCGTCCGCTACGCTCGGTGAGTCGCCGCGACCAGATCAAGCTGAGCGCAGAGGAGCTGCGTGAGCTGCTCGAGGCCGAGCGGATCGCGGTCGTCTCCAGCCACGGCCCGCGCGGCTGGCCTCACTCGATGCCGCTCTGGTACGTGCCGCGGGAGGGCGAGGTCTGGATCTGGACCTACGCCAAGTCGCAGAAGGTACGCAACCTGGAACGCGATCCGCGGGCCACGGTCCTGGTCGAGACGGGTCATGAATACGGCGAGCTGCGCGGCGCGATGATCGAGGCCGAGGCCCAGCTCCACCGCGACTTGGACACCGTGATCGGGTTCGCGGAGGAGTTGACCGTCCGCTACGCGGAGGGAATCTCCTCGGTCGAGGGTGACGCCAAGGCCGCGCTGGAAGCGCAGGCGCCCAAGCGGGTCGCGATTCGCTTCAGGCCCGTGCGGGTCGCGACCTGGGATCACCGTAAGCTTCGCGGCCGCTACTGACTTCGAAGGAGACCGAGACAGCCAGATGAGATCGCCCAAGACCGCATACGCTCTCGCCTTCGTTGCCTCCGCGCTCGCTGTCGTTGCGCTCGCTTCGTGGCTAGCGGCACCGTCTGCGAAGGCCGTGCCGCCGTCGTTCTTCGGGATCGCTCCGCAGACCGAACTGACCGAAGCCGACACCGAATACATGCGGGCGGCGCGGATCGGTGCCGTGCGCTGGCCGCTTGCCTGGTCGAGTGCGCAACCCGAGGCCGATGGCTCCTACGAATGGGACGCCTTGGATCCGGTGGTCGCGACGGCCGCCCGGCAGGGCCTGGAGGTCCTTCCCTTCGTCTATTCGACGCCGCGCTGGCTGGCGCGCAAGCCCACCGTACTGCCAGTGGCCAACGGCCGTCAGCGCAGCGCCTGGTCAACCTTTCTCACCGCCGCGGTAGAGCGCTATGGGCCAGATGGCGAGTTCTGGCGCGAGCACGGGCCGGGCACGGCCGAACCGCTGCCTACGATTCCGATCGTCGATTGGCAGATCTGGAACGAGGCCAACTTCTTCTACTTCACGACGCCGGCCTCCCCGAGCCGCTACGCCCGTCTGGTCAAGCTGTCCGACCAGACGATGCGACGGGCCGACCCGGGCGCCAGCCTGATCCTCTCCGGGCTCTTCGCCGAGCCTAGCGCCCGTCCCCCGCGAGCGATGCACGCAGTCGACTTCCTCGATCGCTTTTACGCGGTGTCGGGGATCAAGCGCAGCTTCGAGGGCGTCGCCCTGCACCCGTACGCCGAAGACGCGGCCGACCTGGCCCGGATGACCGAGGGCCTGCGTGACGTCATCGTCGACAACCGCGACCCCGGCGCCCGCCTCTATATAACGGAGATGGGCTGGGGCTCCCAGCACAACCCGAACTTGGTCAGCTTCGAGCAGGGCGTCGGTTTCCAGCTGCGCGAGATGCGCCTTGCCTACGACTATCTGATCGGCAATCGCGGCCGACTCAACCTCAAGGGCACCTACTGGTTCACCTGGAAGGACATCCCAGGCTCCTGCAATTTCTGCGATTCCACCGGCCTGTTCCGGCGCGGCGATCGGCTCAAGCCAAAGCCCGCATGGCGCACGTTCGTCGGCATCACCGGCGGGCGGGCCCGGCCCTAGGGGTGACCCGGGGCGCATGAGCGAGCCGGCCCCCGCCCGGGCGCCGCAGGTCTGCGGGGCGCTCGGGAATTACGACCGCCAGCGGGTCGAGCGGATGGCGGCGGCGCTCGATCCGGCTTGCCGGATCGTCCACCGAGACGACGACTCGGTGCTGCTGCTCGACCGCGAGCCGCTGCGCTGGGGCGGGGAGGGACGGCGGGGCCTGGCCTGGATCGAGGGACTGGCCTGGCGCGGCGGCGCCGGGGACTGGCGCGAGGCTTCCCGCCAGGGTGCCTGCGGACTCGTCCTCGAGGGTCGACGCCGCTATCTGCACTCCTCGATCAGCGGCCTGGGGCCGATCTACTGGATCGCCGAGCGGGGCTGTGTCTACTTCGCCTCGCGCATCGAGCCGCTGGCGCACACGGCGTCCGGGCGCCTGTCGGTCGACTGGGACGCGTGGGCCTCGATCATCGCCCTTCGCTTTCCCGCCGGCGAGCGCACGCCCTTCGCGGAGATCCGCCGCCTGCAGCCGTTCTCGTTGCTGCGTCGCCGCTGGCGCCGCTTCGCCCCCGACTCGCCGACGTGGCCGTGGGCGGAGAGCGAGCCGCGCCTCGGCCGCGAGGCTGCGGCCGAGGCGTTCTGCGTCGGTTTGCGTGAGGCGATCGCACCCTTCGACGCACCGGTCGCCGTGCCGTTGAGCGGTGGGCGCGACTCGCGGATGCTGGCCTGCGCGCTGGCCGAGAGGGGCGTCGCTTCGGCGACGCTGACCGTCGGCGACGACGAGGGCGACAGCTTCGAGGAGGACCTGGCGGCGCCCGTCGCAGCGATCCTCGGCCTGCCGCACGAGCGGTTGAAGGCCGACGCCGAGCGTT
>DASTYR010000170.1:0-9614 GCA_035764795.1 Solirubrobacterales bacterium
ACCAGTTCGTCGACCACGCCTGGCTGGTGCCGCTGGCCCATCGCCTGGACGGCGCCGGGATGACGATCGGCGACGGCCTCGGCATCGACACGGTGCTGCTGCGCGGCAGCCGCTTCGGCTTCCCGGAGAGGCCGGACCCGCGCCGGCCGCGGAAGACGAACGTGGCGCTGTTCGACGGCATGCGCCGCTACGGCCGCGCGCAGCTCGCGCTCGCCGAGCCCTTCCAGGAGCCGCTGGTAGCCCGGGCGCGGGACCTCTTCCTCGACGCAGCCGCCCCGCTCGAGGGCAGCCCGCTGCAGACCAGCCTCGCCTTCTACCGCACCCGGACCGCGCGCGGGGTGTCGTGCTACCCGTCCGGGCTGCTGGGGTCGAGTGCGCGGACGATCGCACCGGGCGCCGACGACGCCGTGGCGAGGGCGGCGCTCTCGGCGAGCTACGAGGCGGCGGCCGGCGCCGCGCTCTACGCCGCGGTCTTCGACCTGCTGCACCCCGAGGTGGGCCGGCTGCCGTCGACCACCGACACACCGCGCCGCCCGCCCCACCTGCAGCGCCGCTGGTGCTCGCAGCCGGCGGTGGAGATGCACCGGGAGCTGCTCGCCGACGGCCCGCTCGCGGCACACGTCTCACCGGGGCTGCGCGAGTGGATCGTTTCGCCCGAGCGGGGCGAGCTCTCCCCCGACCTGCGGCTTGGCATGGAGGCGATCTCCCTCTTCCACTCGTGGTGCCGGCGCTACGGCGACCTGTTGAAGCCCGTCGACGTCTCCGAACTGGGGGGATGAGCGCCGTAAGCTACGGCCGCCAATGAGGCTCCTGCTAGCCAATAACCACCTCGGGCTGGGAGGCAGCGAGTCGTATCTCCTGACCGTTGCCGAGCAGCTCGACCGCCTCGGTCACGAGGTCTCCATATACGCGGCAGAGCGCGGGCTCGGAACCGAGGTTGCGCTCGACAGGGGGCTGGGGCTGATCGGCGAAGCAGAGCTGGACGACGATTTCGACGCGGCGCTCGTGCAGGACGCCGGCGTGTCGCTGCAGATAGCGGCGCACTGCCCCGGCGTGCCGCAGCTCTTCGTCGCCCACAGCGGGATGTTCGACCTGCAGGCGCCACCGCAGCTCCCCGGCATCGTTGGGGCGATCGTCGTCCTCAACGACCGCATCGCCGACAGGATGCGCAGCTTCGCAACCGGCGTCGACGTCGTGCGCCTGCGGCAGCCGATCGACACCCAGCGCTTCACTCCGCGAGGCTCCCTGCCCGAGGTGCCGCGCAGGGCGTTGCTATTGAGCAACAACCCGAACGCCGACCGGCTCACGCTGCTGCAGTCGGCCTGCGAGAACGTCGGTATCGAGCTGGAGCGGGTCGGGGGCGCCGCGGGACAGACCGTCGACCCCCGGCCACAACTGGCAGCTGCCGACGTCGTGATCGGCTACGGCCGCTCGATCCTCGAGGCGATGGCGTGTGGCCGCGCCGCCTATGTCTATGACTGGAAAGGCGGCGACGGCTGGGTCACCGCGGATTCCTACCCCGGAATCGAGGCCGAGGGCTTCGCGGGCTGCAGCGATGAGATGCCCGACGTCGAGCGCCTCACCGATGATCTGCATCGCTATTCGGCTTCGATGGGGCCGGTCAATCACGACCTGATCTACGCTCATCACAGGGCGAATCTCCATGCGCAGGAGCTGGTCAAGCTCGCGAGGGGCCTGGGCGAGGCACCAGAACGACCGCGGGCGCCGCTCCAGGAGATGGCACGGCTGGTCCGGCTCGAGTGGAGGGCTCGTGGCGAGCTGCAGGCGATGGCTCGCGAGAGCGCCCATCTGCACGGCCGGCTGATCGAGAGCGAGAGTGCCCGCTCCGCCGATGCCGAAAGGGCCGGTGAGGTGCTGCAGCAGGTGAGGAGCGAATACGAGACGTCGCCGAGCTGGCGCATCACGGCGCCCCTGCGATCTCTGAATCGCCTCTTGGGCAGGATGAGGTCACGGCTGAGCCGACCGCACCGCGAGCGGGCATAGGCCTTGGCGATCATCCTGCTCAGCGCTGTCGTCGTCTGCTTCGGTGCACTTTTCCTAGGTCAGGCGGCACTGCGGCTGGCCGGCGCGCGCGAGTGGAACTGGCTGGCGCCAGCGGTCGGGCTCTCGGTCGCAATGTTGGTCGCCGCGCCGACCCCGCACGTCCCGGGTCGTAGCGCCACCGTCGCGATTCTGCTCGCCGTCCTCGCAATCGCCGCGGCTGCGTGGTGTTTACGTTCGCCGCCGCACCGCCCGTCTCTCCGAGACCTCCTCGCCGCGCTCCCGGTCGCCTTCCTGGCCTTGGTTCCGTTCCTTGCGGCGGGGCGCGGCGGCATCTTGGGGGTCACCGTCAACAACGACATGGTGGTTCACCTGACCATCGCCGAAAGCTTTCTTTCCTCGGCCGCCGCCGAGACCTTCCCGCTACCCAAGGACTATCCGCTCGGGCCACACGCCTTGGCGGCGCTGCTCAGCAAGGGGACCGGGGCAGAGGTCGATCTGGCCTTCTCGGGCCTGACGCTGGCATTGCCAGTTGTCAGCGCCTGGACGGTTATGGCCGCGGCCCGGCGGGCCCCCTGGCTGGGTAAGGTCGTCGCCGCCACCGTTGCCGGCATGCCCTTCCTGGTCGCCGCCTACTACGGCCAGGGTTCGTTCAAGGAGGTTGCCCAGGCGGGGCTTGTGCTGGCGGTTGCCCTGAGCGTGAGCGGGTGCGGGCCGCGACTTGGCCGCGGGCGCTGGGTTCCCCTCGCCCTTCTAACCGGGGGCATCGTCTCGGCCTACTCGCCGGCAGGACTGCCGTGGGTCGTGGCGATTCTCGGTCTCTGGCTCGCCGGCTCCTTCGCGGTTCAGGCTCGGCGCGGCCGGCTTCACGAAGTGCCGCAGACGGTGCGCCGCGAGCTCCCGGCTGTGGGCATCGGCCTTGCCGTTCTCGTCGTCGTCCTGCTCCCGCAAGCGCGGCGGATGTGGGAATTCGTCGCCAGTCGAGACGGAACCGGGATCGCGGTCGATGACATCGGCAACCTGGTCGGCCGCCTGCCGGGTTGGGAGGCACTGGGCATCTGGGACAGCCCCGACTACCGGCTGCCTGCTTCAGAGGCCTTCATCGGCGGTCCCTGGAGCTGGCTCATGGTCGCGGCGATTCTCTTCGGGGCTTTCTGGGCGGTGCGCCGCGGCCGCTGGCTGCTGCCGCTTGCCGCGGCCGCCGCGATGCTCATCTGGAAGGTCTCCGACGGATCCCAGTCGCCCTACGTTGCCGCGAAGGCCCTGATGATCGCCTCGCCTCTGCTGCTGCTCGTCGCGAGTTTTCCATTGATCGATCCCGGGCCGCGGCGACCGCGGCGATGGCAGTGGGTGCTGCTGTCCATGCTTGGGCTGGTCCTCTTCGTGCGGGTGGGTGGCGACGACCTGCGGGCGCTTCGATTCAGCCCGGTTGGCCCGATTGACCACTCCCGTCAGCTGATGAGCTTCCGCCCGCTCGTCACGGACAAGCCGACGCTGTTCCTCGGGGCTGACGAGTTCATCATGTGGTGGATGGCCGGCGTCCCGGCAAAGGCCATGGCGCTCGGTCCGACCCCGCAGGTTCCGATCCGGCCCGAGAAGGGCTGGGAATTCGGGCAGGCGATCGACTTCGACACGGTGCCCGTCTCCATCCTGAACGAATATGAGTGGATCGTCGCCCCCCGCGACGTCGCCGGGAGCGAGCCTCCACAGGGGCTGCAGTTAGTGCGCAGCACCGATGCCTTCCAGGTGTGGAAGCGGGTTAGCGAGGTCGATGAACGGTCGATCCTGACCGAGGGCGACGGGGCCGGTGCGATATTGCGGTGCAGCACGGACCACGGGCGCGCGATCCTGGAGCGGGGAGGGTTGGCGGCGATCCGGCCGCAGCCGGTTGTGGTCGCGGCGTCGGGGGCCTCGGCTGGAGAAACCCTCTCGGTCCGCATGAACCTGGCGCCTGGAAGTTGGCAGCTCCAGGCGCCGTACACCAGCCACCGACCGGTGGAGGTGAAGGCACCGGGCCTGAGCGAGGTTCTGCCGGCGAACCTCGACCGTCCCGGACCGCGCCTGCCGATTGGCCGAATCACGATCGATCGTCAGCGACCGTTTTCGCTTTCCTTCCACGTTCGGGATACCGCCCTGGCGCCCGCTTCGTCGGTCGCGATCTTCAACTACGTCGTAGCGACCCCGGCGGGAAGAGCCGAGCGAGTCGTTCCGGTCGCCCGGGCCTGCGGGAAGTACGTGGATTGGTACAGACCGGCCCGATGAAAGTGATCGCGGTCATACCCACCTTCAATCGCACCGCGCAGCTCGGCGAGTGCCTCGGGGCCCTCGCCTCGCAGACGAGTCCGGTCGACGCGGTGGTCGTCGTCGACAACGCCTCGACCGAGCCGATCAGGGCCGCTCTCGAGCAGCGCCGCTATCCGTTTCCCGTGGGCTACGTCCGGATCGACTCCAACACCGGCTCGGCCGGCGGGTTCGCCGCCGGGGTGAGCGCGGCGCTCGAGGCGGGGGCCGACTGGGTGTGGATCCAGGACAACGACGGGGTCGCACGCCGCGATTGTCTGGAGCGTTTGCTGGAGGCGGCGAGCGGCGCTCCCGGTGCCGCCGTCCTCGCCCCGCAGGTGTACGACGAAGAGGGGGGCGTGCAGGGCCAGCACCGGGGCCGCTACGTCCGCGGGCACACGCTGCCCGCAAGCGAGGACACCTACAAGGAGGCGTTGGTGCCGGTCGACTACGCCTCCTACATCGGCGTCCTCGTCGACGCCGACGCGATCGCCGCCGCCGGCGGACCGGACCCGCGCCTCTTCCTCTGGGTCGATGACCTCGAGTGGTGTCTGCGCCTCGGAGAACACGGTCCGCTCTACCTCGTGCCGCGGGCGGCGATCACGCACAACGACGGCATACGCAACCGCTCGGCCGGTTTCTTGGCTACGGTCCGCACGCACCTCTTCCCCGGGCCGAACGCCGCCCTCTGGCGGTACCTGTACGCGTTCCGCAACAGCTCGTGGCTGCGGATGCGTCGCCACGGCCAGGGACCGCTGGGGTGGAGCGTCAACTACCTGCTGCAAGCGATTCGGGTTCTGATCGTCGGCCCCCAGCGCAGGCACGCGCCGCGTCTCTTCTGGTGGTACGGGATGGCGGGTCGCCGCGAAGCCTGGGGGCAGATCCCCCACGCGGTCTGGGAGGAGTGCCTCGGTCGAGGAGGGGACGTGCGCCTGCTTCACCCCATCACCAGTCCCTATCTGGAGGGACGGGAACAGCCCACTCCGGGGCCAACCGAGTGGATCGACTCGGGCGCTGCTAGCGGTCGTTCCTGAGCGCGCCGGCGAGGAGCCGGCGTAGGTCGATCTGCTGCCGCAGCTCGGCCGGCACCATGCCGATCGCCCAGCCGACGCCGAGGAACAACGCCCCCGACAGGACGGCCGCGGCGATGTCGGGAAGGCCGCTGAAGAGCGGTAGGGAGGCGATTGCAGCGGCGACGCCGACCCGGGCCAGGAAGCCGCCGCGGACCATCACCCGCCCGGTGACCAGGTGCAGCCGCCAGTAGATGAGGGCGGCCAGCAGCGCGTCGCCGAGGACGCTTGCCGCGGCACCGCCCTTGGCGCCGAAGCTGGGGACGAGCGCCGCCGCGAAGACCGACACTCCGACCAGCGCCAGGGCGTTGGTGAGGATCAGCTGTTTCTGGCGGTCGAGGGCGATCAGCGCCACCGACCAGATCTGGTACAGGGCGATGAACAGCAGCGCCCCGACCTGGATGCTGAGGACCGTCCCGGAGGGGCGGAAGGCGGCACCGCCGATCGCCGCCATCAGGGGTTCGGCGAGGGGGATCATCATCAGCACGACGAGGACGCCGGCGATCACGGCGCCTTTGCTGAGCCCCTCAACCGCGTACCGGAGGCGGCCGAGATCGTCGCGCGCCGCGGCCGCCAGCAGCGGCAGCGCGACGCCCGCGACGATGCCCGGGATGCTGATGATCGCTTCCATCGCGCGCAGCGACCCGCCGAAGTATCCGGTCTGCTCGGGGGAGGAGATCAGCGACATCAGCAGGATCACGAGCCGCAGGTAGACCTGGCCCAGGGCAAGCGCCGCGGCGACCGGCAGCGCCGTCCGCAGCAGGACGTGCTGGTCGTCGCGGTCGAGGCGGGGGCGCACCAGTCCGCGCCTGCCGACCAGGGCCACGGTCGCGGCAAGCACCGCCAGGCCGACGACGATGTGAATCGCGAAGAAGGGCGTCAGGTTGGCGCCGATCGCGACCAGCACCGCGACGCCGGCGAGGGTGACCACCTGACGCAGGAACTCGACGAAGGCGACGCCGGTGTTTCGCAGCTGCACCGTCAACGGCACCAGCAGGGCGGTGGCGACCGCGACGATGAAGAAGCCGGCGCCTGCCAGCGCCGTCCCCGCCACCATCTCGGACGGATAGCCCGCGACCACGGCGAAGGCGACGATCAGGAGCATCGCGAGCGGCGCGACGACCAGCCGCTGGGCGAGGACGTTGGCGAGCAGCTCGCGCCGCGCCGCCGGCTCGCGCCGAGCCAGCTCGCTGCTGGCGGTGACGTTGAGCCCGGTGTCGACGACGCTGACGGCGATGCCCACCAGCGACAGCACCGTCACGTAGCGGCCGGATTCGGCGACTCCGAGATGGCGCAACAGCAGCGTCGCCGTCGCCAGGCCAAGCACGATCCCCGCGACGTTGGCGACGGCTCTCATCGCGCTGCCGCGGATCACCTTGCCGCCGGCGCCGGGTGAGGTCAGGGCGTCTTCGGTGGCGTCGAGCATGCGTCTCTAGCCGCGCCAGGTGTGCCAGGCGAGCCAGGCGAGTCCGCGGCGGACCAGCGGCCCCGCCTCCTGGTAGTGGCGGGTGCGGTTGTCGGCGAGCAGCAGGTTCGACTGTCCGCCGCTGCGGAAGGTGGCGCTCTCCCGCCAGCGCTCCGGTGGATAGACGCCGTTGCGACCGACGACGAGCGCCGCCAGGTCGCGTCCCTGTACCTGCCGCGTGAGGCTGCGTCTGCCGCCCTCCAGCATGACCGTCTCTGCCCGGCTCAGCCCCGGCTTCCAGTCGAGCTCGAGGATCAGCCGGCGCTCCATCGCGAAGCCGTTGGTCCGCAGGTGGGGATTGGGGAAGGGCTCGAAGCCGGGACGCAGCCGCCGCAGCGGCCCAGGCCGCACCGCGTTCGGGCTCTCGTAGGACCCGGTCGCACCGACCATGCCGACCCCAGGGGAGAGCAGCGCCCGCTCGAGCCGGCCGAGCCAATCGCCGACGAGCACGGTGGTGACGGTGTTGAGAAAGCAGTAACGCTCGGCGGCGACCCGCTCGACGGCCGTGCGGTAGTGCGCCAGATCCATTCCCTCGCCCACCTCGAGCACCTCGTGGGGCACCGAGGAGAAGAGTCGGTTCCACGGCGCCCGGTCTTCCTCGGGCCCCGCCAGCAGCAGGAGGAGCCGGTGCGGCGTCCCGGCCTCGTGCTCCCGATAGGAGGCGAGGAAGTTCTCGGCGCACTCGATGCCATAGGGAGTCCACGCGAGGTAGACGAGGCAGAGCGGCGGAGCGTCGCCGGCGTCTTGGGTCTCGGTCAAGAAGCTCGGCTGGACTCGTGAACGGCCGGTCGATCCTCTTTCTCGGAGCCCTGCTTCGACTCCCTCTCCTCGAGACGCTGCTGCAGCAAAGCGAGTCGCTGAGCGAGGATCTTGTTCTGGTCGGAGAGGCGCGAGAGGACGATCGAGAAGTGGAGCAGCAGCGCCAGGACGAAGAGGAACGCGACGGCGAAGAGCGCGGCCGGCGGGTAGTAGATGCCGGCGGCCTCCGAGAGCATGGTGAGCAGGCCTTTCCAGCCTGCCAGCACCAGGAGCGTCAGGCCCAGCGTCAGCCAGAGGATCGCGTAGCGCTCCATCAGGTGCTTGCGGCGGATCAGCTCGAAGATCACCACGCAGATCAGGACCGCGACGGCGATCACCCCGACCCGCTGGCTGACCAGGGCGGCGAAGATCCAGCTCGTGGCGGCGACGGTCATCGCGCCCCCTCCGTCGTCGCCGGGAAGGTCGGCGCGGCCTCGCGGACCGGGCGCTTGCGGAAGAGGGCGACGAAGACGGCCAGCAGCACCTTGACCATGTAGTAGGCGGACTGGGGCTTGGATATCGCCGACTCGCCGGTCAGCCGCGGCCCCATCACGACCGGGATCTCGCGACTGCGCAGACGGTGGGTGTGCATCAGCACGATCGCCTCGACCTCCGGGTAGTCGATCGGGTAGTCGTTGGCGAAGAGCTCGATCCCGCGCCGGTCGGTGAGGCGGAAGCCCGAGGTCGGGTCGGTCACCTTCTGGCCGGTTATCGCCGAGAGGACGCGGGCGAAGACGCGGATGCCCATCCGCCGCGCTGCCGAGGAGCGGTAGCCCTCGCCGTCGGGGTCGAGGAAGCGCGAGCCGGTGACCATGTTGAGGCCCGGGTTCGCTTCGAGGCACTCGAGCAGGTCCTTGATCTGGCGCGGGTCGTGCTGGCCGTCGCCGTCGACTTGGACAGCGACCTCGTAGCCGTTCTCCTTGGCGTAGACGTAGCCGGCCTGCATCGCGCCGCCGATGCCGAGGTTGTAGGGCATCTGCAGCACCGTCGCCCCAGCCGCCGTCGCCAGCTCGGCGGTCCTGTCGGTCGAGCCGTCGTCGATGACGACGATGTCGAAGTCGGGCGCCCAGCGGTGGATGGCGGCAATAGTCGAGGCGATGGCCTCGGCCTCGTTGTAGGCGGGGACGATGGCGAGGTGCCGGTTCATGGCGCGAGCGTACGGTAGCGGCCATGCCCGATAACCTTGCTCTCTGTGTCGCGTCGCGCTTTGATCACCGGCATCACCGGGCAGGACGGTAGCTACCTGGCGGAGCTTCTCCTCGACAAGGGGTACGAGGTCCACGGGATGGTTCGTCGTCTCTCCAGTGAGAACCACCATCGCCTCGAGCCGATTCGGGATCGAATCACGATCCATACCGGCGATCTCCTCGACCAGCGCTCGCTGGTCGACGTGATGAGGGCGTGTGAGCCGGATGAGATCTACAACCTTGCCGCGATGTCATTCGTCGGGGCCTCCTGGAACCAGCCCACCCTGACCGCCGAGTTCACCGGGGTCGGGGTGACGCGGATGCTCGAGGCGATGCGCGAAGCCTGCCCCGACGCCCGCTTCTACCAGGCCTCGTCGAGCGAGATGTTCGGCAAGGTGCGGGAAACGCCGCAGAGCGAGCTGACGCCCTTCTACCCTCGCAGCCCGTATGGCGTTGCCAAGGTCTACGCGCACTTCATCACGGTCAACTACCGGGAGAGCTACGGGCTCTTCGCCTGCTCCGGGATCCTCTTCAACCACGAGAGCCCCCGTCGTAGCCTCGAGTTCGTCACCCGCAAGATCACCCACATGGCGGCTGCGATCAAGCTCGGCTTGGCAACCGAGCTCTCCCTCGGCAACCTCGATGCGCGCCGCGACTGGGGCTACGCGCCCGACTTCGTCGATGCGATGTGGCGAATGCTTCAACAGGACGAGCCGGACGACTATGTGGTCGGGACCGGCAACCACCACTCGGTCAAGGATCTCGTCGACATCGCCTTTGGCTACCTGGGTCTCGACCCTTCGGAGTACATCC